>JBKBTH010000020.1:0-13172 GCA_046290915.1 Sphingorhabdus sp. | reverse complement strand
CAATGCAGCTTCAAAGATTTCGCGGGTAATACCGGCAATCTTGATGTCCATCTGCATCGTGGTGATACCTTCTGACGTACCAGCAACCTTAAAATCCATATCGCCGAGATGATCTTCATCACCCAAAATGTCGGAGAGGATCGCGAAATCCTTACCTTCAAGGATAAGACCCATTGCGATACCCGAAACCGGACGCTTGATAGGCACGCCTGCGTCCATCATGGCGAGGCTTCCACCGCAAACCGATGCCATCGACGACGAGCCATTCGACTCGGTGATGTCGCTGGTCAAACGGATTGTGTAAGGGAACTCGTCCTTGGTTGGCAGCACTGGGTGCAGCGCACGCCATGCAAGCTTACCATGGCCAACTTCGCGGCGACCAGGCGCACCGAAACGGCCAACTTCACCAACGCTGTACGGCGGGAAGTTATAATGCAGCATGAAGTTTTCGTAGTGCAGACCACCAAGACCGTCGATCATCTGCTCTGCGTCCTTGGTACCCAAGGTGCAGGTTGCGATGGTTTGCGTTTCACCACGTGTGAACAAGGCAGAACCATGTGCGCGCGGCAAGAAATGCGTTTCTGAAACGATTGGACGGATTTGCGTGGTGGTGCGACCGTCGATGCGGGTGCCGTCCTTCAGGATGGCGCCGCGAACGATTTCAGCTTCAAGCTTCTTCATCAACTTGCCGGCAGCAAGCTGATCCTGAGGCGCAGCGTCAACAAACGCTTCCTTTGCCTTTGCGCGGGCAAGGTTCAACGCGTTACTGCGTTCCGACTTGTCGGTCAGCTTGTACGCGGCAGCAATATCCTTGCCGATTAGCTTCTTCAGCTTGTCCTTAGCAGCCGACAGGTCAGCCTGCTCCGCCATTGCCCAAGGCTCCTTCGCAGCTTGCTCAGCAAGCTTGATGATCGCCTTGACGACTTCCTTACATGCGTCATGCGCAAACAGGACGGCACCAAGCATGATTTCTTCCGAAAGCTCGTTGGCTTCAGATTCAACCATCATCACGGCGTCATATGTTGCTGCAACGACGAGGTCGAGGTCGCCTTCGGCAACCTGCTCGTCCGTTGGGTTCAGGATATATTCGCCATTCAGGTAACCAACGCGCGCTGCGCCGATTGGGCCCATGAACGGCACGCCCGAAATGGTCATCGCAGCTGATGCTGCAACAAGTGCCAAAATATCAGGCTCATTCTCGCCATCATAGCTCAGAACTTGCGCAATTGCGTTGATTTCGTTGTAGAAACCTTCTGGGAACAACGGACGCAATGGACGGTCGATCAAACGCGAGACCAAAGTTTCCTTTTCAGTCGCGCCGCGTTCCCGCTTGAAGAAGCCACCTGGGATACGGCCAGCTGCCGAATATTTTTCTTGATAGTGAACGGTCAACGGGAAGAAGTCCTGACCATCCTTTACCGACTTCGCAGCGGTGACCGCGCAAAGTACAACGGTTTCGCCCAAAGACGCCATAACAGCGCCATCAGCTTGACGGGCAACCTTACCCGTTTCGAGTGTCAGGGTTTGTCCGCCCCACTCGATTGATACAGTTTTCGTATTAAACATAGATTTTCCTTTGACCCGCATGCCCTATGCGATGCGGGGCCTCAATTGAGCGGATGATCCGATCCGCAAACGGCCGGGGCATTTCAAAGCCCCCATGGCAGTCCAGCCTCATTGCCGGACCCCCCATGCAAAAAGCGGCCCCGATTGAGGCCGCTTTGTGATTTTTACTTACGAAGACCAAGCTTCGCGATGAGTGCCGCGTAACGGTCGCCATCAATTTTTTTCAGGTAATCCAAAAGCGAACGACGCTTGTTGACCATCTGGAGAAGACCACGACGCGAATGATTATCCTTGTGGTGGTCTTTAAAATGCGCCGTCAGAGTGTTGATACGGTCGGTAATGATTGCGACCTGCACTTCTGGTGATCCGGTATCATTTGGCTCGCGCGCGTGCTCTTTGATTACCTGGGCTTTACGTTCTGCAGTAATTGACATATTTTTCCTTCGAACATCACGGAGTTAGGTTAAAGCCACGGACGGTTTTTAATGCACCGTCGACGTTCTCCATCAGTGCAATAGGCCGCAAATCTGCGCCCCTCGCCCAATGTAGCCCATCTTTCGTGGCAATCCCGGTCAAGACGCGACCCTGTTGGATCGCCCTTGCCTGTTCCGGGGAGAGATCAAGAGCCGGGATGTCGACCAGCCCTGCCTCTATCGGCAAGATAATGTCTTCTTGGGCCGCGCCTTGGCCGAATGCGTTGAGTTTGTCCAGCGAAATCGCGTTATTTACGGTGAACGGCCCCGCACGCGTGCGGCGCAGCATGGAGACATGACCGACGGTTCCAAGAGCGTATGCGATGTCACGCGCTAAACTTCGGATGTAGGTACCTTTGGAAACATCCGCAGTCAGTGTGACTGAACCCAAACGTTCGTCACCCTGAACTTGTTTCAGCGCCTTACTTTTATCCGGGTCGAAGTAAGATGCTGAAACAAGTTCAGCATGACCGATGTTGAGTCGATAGACCGTAACAGCCCGCGACTTCATCTCGACCATTTCCCCTGCCCGCGCCAAATCATAAGCGCGTTTGCCGTCAATTTTGATCGCCGAGTAGGCCGGAGGTATCTGTTCGATTGGACCGGTGAATTGCGCCAGCACCTGCTGTGCCTGTTCAAGCGTTGGCCGAACCTCTGAAGTCGCAACAACATCGCCTTCGGCATCTAAGCCGCTGGTCTCAATGCCAAAGCAAATCGTAAAGTCGTAAGTCTTTGATGCATCTAGCATCCGACCACATAATTTGGTCGCCTCACCCAAAGCGATTGGCAGAACGCCCGTTGCCAGCGGATCAAGCGTGCCGCCATGCCCGACCTTTACCTTGCCAAAACCGGCAGAACGCAAGTTTCGCTTTACCGCCGCAACCGCCTGTGTTGAACCCAGTCCAAGCGGTTTATCGAGGATGATCCAACCATGCATGCCCGCCCTTTAGGGCGCGGCGTGGCATCAAGTCAATTTGAAGGCGCCACAACGTCCTTGCCACCGGCCAAAGCCTGTTTCCTCAGCCTCTGTCGCTCCTTACGCGGCAGGGGCTTATTGGCGGTCACAAGACTTGCAACCTGGCATTTGTCACCCGCAACGATGAGCGTGCTGAACTTATCAAATGTAGCTGAACCGCGGGTATCAAACCCAATGGCTTGCGCGAAGTTGAGTTCCTGACATCCGCCAAGCAACTCAGCATAATACCAGCGCCGCTGACGGTCCTCCAGCCAGATGCCTTCATTGCCGTCGGCTTCGAAATTGCGGATTGCGCCTTGGTTAGGAAAATTTATCCGGACTTCTACGCCCAATTCGGGCCACACATGCGGCTCTGGCTTTTTGGCAAAAGCAGGGGCCGCGATTACGGCTGCAACCAGCAATGGGATCATAGCTTTATTCATCATAAGCCAAATGATATGCCTTTTTTGATGAACGGCAAATGAAATGTCAGCCTCGCCCGCGCGCCTCGTTAAAATGCTTTCGGCACATGGCGACATAACGATCGTCGCCGCCGATCTCAGTTTGTGCGCCATCGACAACGGCTTTGCCTGTCTCATCAACCCGCAAGTTCATCGTCGCTTTGCGGCCGCAGTCGCAAACACCTTTTAACTCAACAAGGCTGTCGGCGATGCCAAGCAAAGCAGCCGAGCCGGGGAAAAGCTCACCCTGAAAGTCCGTGCGCAAACCATAGCAAACCACGGGGATGCCGGCCTTATCGGCCAAGCTGGCTGCTTGCCATACCTGTTCCTTGGTCAAAAACTGCGCCTCGTCGATAAGCACGCACGCCAAAGGCGTTTCTGCGTGTTGGGCGAGGACAGCATCCTCTATGTCGGTTGTGCTTTCAAACCGGCTTGCATCGCCCGCAAGTCCAATGCGCGAGCTGATGGCGCCGAAACCCGGGCGGTCGTCAATCGCGGCGGTCCACAGCATGACCTTCATACCGCGTTCGCCATAATTGAACGCGGCTTGCAACAATGTCGACGATTTGCCGGCGTTCATTGATGCATAATAGAAATATAGCTTGGCCATTATTCCGCGTCGTCGCCGTCCACGTCTTCGGTCAAATCTTGCTGAACCTTGGGCTGGGCCAATAAACCTTCAATATGCGTTGCCTGGTCGAAGCTATCGTCCGCCAGAAATTTCAGCTTTGCCGCATATTTCATGCTCACCCGCGAGGCGACTTCCTTTTGGAAAAAAGCCGTGTTGGTGCGCAGTGCCTTAAGCACCTTTTCTTCATTCGCACCCAGCAGCGGCTTAATGAATGCCGTTGCATGGCGCAAATCAGGTGACATACGCACTTCGGTGACACTTACGCTGTGGCTGTTGAGGACATCGTCATGCACTTCGTTGCGCGCGAGAAGTTCCGACAGGATATGCCGGAATTGTTCGCCTACGCGCAGCAGCCGCACGGAACGGCCTTCGAGACCTGTGTCGTTATGCTTGGCCATAAAGCTCCCCTTTCAGGATTGAGCTAAGCTCACAACGTCCGTTCACGTTCCTCGACTTCAAAGACTTCGAGCATATCGCCTGCCTTGACGTCGTTGGTATCCGCCAACACGACACCACATTCGAGACCAGCACGAACTTCGTCGATATTGTCCTTGAAACGACGAAGCGAAGCAATCGTGGTTTTCGATACGATGACATCTTCGCGGGTAAGACGTGCATGAAGGCCTTTCTTGATGATGCCTTCGGTAACCAGCAAACCAGCGGCTTTGTCGCGCTTGCCGGATTTGAACACGTCTTTGACCTCTGCACGGCCGACAACGGTTTCGATGATTTCGGGACCAAGCTCGCCCGCCATTTCCTTGGCGATGTCAGCAGTCAGGTGATAAATCACGTCGAAATACTTCAACCGGACGCGATCACGTTTTGCAAGCGCCGCGGCCTTGCTGTTTGGACGCACGTTAAAGCCAATCAGCGGCGCATTGGATGCGGCAGCCAAAAGCATATCCGATTCCGTGATACCGCCAACGCCAGCCAACAGCACGCGGACCTTGATTTCGTCTGTTGAGATGTTGTTCAACGCAGTCACAATCGCTTCGACCGAACCCTGCACGTCGCCCTTGATGACCACAGGATATTCCATCGCGCGTGTGGCAGACAGGTTATCAAACAGGTTTTCAAGATTTGGCGTTACTTGCGCCGTACGTACCTTCGTTGACTGTTCCTTACGGTACAGGGCAACTTCACGCGCACGCGCTTCGTTTTCCACGACAGTCAGGACGTCCCCCGCAGATGGCACACCCGTCAGACCGAGAACTTCGACCGGGGTTGCCGGGCCGGCTTCGGAAACCTGCTGCCCCTTGTCATTAATCAGCGCGCGGACCTTGCCGCTTTCTGCGCCAACAACAAAGATATCGCCACGCTTCAACGTACCGCGCTTGACCAGCACGGTTGCAACTGCGCCGCGGCCCTTATCGAGCTGTGCCTCGACCACAACGGCTTCCGCCGCACGATCCGGATTGGACTTCAGTTCCATGACTTCGGCCTGAAGCGCCAGCTTGTCGAGGAGATCATCCAGGCCCGTTTTCTTAAGCGCGGATACTTCCACGTCCTGAACCTCGCCGCCCATCGCTTCGACAACGACTTCATGCTCAAGCAGACGCTCACGCACCTTCTGTGGATTTGCGCCTTCCTTGTCGACCTTGTTGATCGCGACAATCATCGGCACATTGGCGGCCTTGGCATGCTTAATAGCTTCGATCGTCTGTGGCATCAGACCGTCATCGGCTGCAACCACAAGAATAACGATATCGGTTACCGAGGCGCCGCGTTGGCGCATTTGCGTAAACGCTTCATGGCCTGGTGTATCGAGGAAGGTGATGAGCGAGCCATCCTTTGCCTTCACCTGATATGCACCGATATGCTGCGTAATACCGCCAGCTTCGCCCGACACGACATTTGCGCCGCGCAAGGCATCGAGAAGCGACGTCTTACCATGGTCGACATGTCCCATGACCGTAACCACGGGAGGACGGGCTTTCAGTGTTTCTACGGCATCAACATCTTCGTCATGGACGATGTCAACGTCAGCGTCAGAAACGCGGGTGATGTTGTGGCCAAACTCTTCGACGAGCAATTCCGCCGTATCTTGGTCGATTGTCTCGTTGATCGTGACGGGCATGCCCATCTTGAACAGTGCCTTGACCAGGTCGCTGCCCTTTTCGGCCATACGGTTGGCCAGTTCCTGAACGGTAATCGTTTCAGGTACAACGACGTCACGGGTCTGCTTGACCTGTGCCTGACGATTGCCACCGCCATGCAAACGCTTTTCCTTTTCGCGCGCACGCTTCAATGCTGCGAGTGAACGTGCACGTGCACCATCATCGCCCTCAAGCGCGCGGGTGACGGTAAGCTTGCCTGACTGGCGGCGATCATCCGCGGCGCCACGCGTTGGGCGATGCGGCGCTTTCTTGGCTTCTTCACGCTCGCGCTCAGGGCGCTTTGGCGCTTCCACGGGTGTAAAACGACGCGGTGCTGGCGCTGCGCCATCCTTGTTGGATTCTTCAGCAACAGGCTCAATTTTTTCAGGCTCGACAGGCGCTTCAGCAGCTGGCGGCGGAGGCGGTGGTGGCGGGGCCGCTGCTTCTTGACGATTGGCTTGCGCACGCTGACGCTCATCTTCGGCGCGTTGTGCACGCTGCTCAGCTTCACGGCGACCACTTTCTTCCAGCATTGCCAAACGCGCTTCTTCAGCTTCGCGAAGCAGCTTTGCCTGACGTTCCTGACGGCTGAGCATGTCATTGCCGGTCGGACGTGGTGCTGGCGCAACAGGTGCCGGCGCGGGTGCCGCCGCTATAGGCGCAGCGGGTGGCGGCGGAGGTGGTGGCGGCGCGGCCACTTCAGGTTCAGGCGCATAACCGGGCTTACCGACAAGTTTCTTACGCTTGACCTCAACAACAACTTTGTTTGTGCGGCCATGGCTAAAGGTCTGTTTGACTTCACCAGACTCGAGCGAGCGGCTCAAAGTGAGCGGCTTGCGCGTTAATGTCGGCTTATTATTGGTATCATCACTCATCGAAACAGAACCCGTCCTTACTCAGTCAATTGCGGAGACGTCAGAAATATGGCCCCGCACGCCCGCAACCGAAGCTGCGGAATCGAGGGGCGCATTACTGCATCCTTTGAAATTTAGCCAGC
This sequence comes from Sphingorhabdus sp., assembly GCA_046290915.1. Classification (GTDB taxonomy): domain Bacteria; phylum Pseudomonadota; class Alphaproteobacteria; order Sphingomonadales; family Sphingomonadaceae; genus Sphingorhabdus_B. The sequence continues at coordinate 5,993 of JBKBTH010000020.1, read as the reverse complement.
GTCCAAGATGATGCATCACCCGATCTGCTGCTTTTTGGTCAATCAGTGCGACATGAACAGCATTCGACCGTCCAAGCGCCCCAGACAATGCGTCACGGCCGATGGGCAGTTTCAAACCACCCTTGCCGGTCCCTTCGGCGTCTTCTCCAACGCGCCAAGCCTGGTCGCGCTTACCACTGCCGTCCGCGCTGGCATCCGACGCATGCAAGAGCAAACGCACTTGCCCGCTGCGTGACGCAGAGTCGATCTTCTCAGCGCCCAAGATAAGGTGCCCTGCCCGCGCTTCCAACCCAAGCCGGTCGAGAAAAGCCTTTTCAAGCCCGCGGTCAATGCGGCCGCTCAGGTCATCAATGATTTCAATTTTGTCGGTTTTAAAGGCGCGGCGAAGCAAGCCGGCGAGCTTGCCCTTTTCTTGCGCTTTCGTAAGCACCTCGGCAGATACGCCGATCCAAGCGCCACGGCCGGGGGCCTTGGCGAATAGATCGGGCGCGATGCTGCCATCGGGCCCGAGGGCAAGCCGGATGAGCTGGGCACGAGTCCCATGCTCACCTGACAATATGCACTTCCTTATTGGGGAGTGTCGGTTCTCATTGAGAGTCGTCCGCTGCAATCGCGTCCTCCTCTTCGATAACCGATGCTGGCGCGCTATCTTCGTCGTCAAACCAGTGCGCGCGTGCAGCCATGATGATTTCATTGCCCTGTTCTTCGGACAATCCGAACACTGCCAGGACACCAGCCTTATCTTCCGTACGGTTGCGGCGCATTTCGCGATCGCTACGTTCGTTGCGGCGCGGCTCACGTGCCTTCTGTATCAGTTCGTCGGTTGCCAAGTCAGCGAGATCATCGAGTGTCTTGATGCCGGCTTTACCCAGAACGACGAGCATGGCTTCTGTCAGAATCGGCAGTTCTGCCAATGCGTCTTCAACACCCAATTCGCGGCGTTCAGTCCGGTTGGCTTCTTCACGGCGATCGAGCGCTTCTTGCGCACGGCTCTGAAGCTCTTCAGCCAGGCCTTCGTCAAAGCCTTCGATAGCGGCGATTTCAGACGGATCGACATAAGCAACTTCTTCAAGTTCGCTGAAGCCTTCAGCAACCAAAAGCTGCGCCAAGGTTTCGTCCACATCCAGCTCTTGCTGGAACATTTCGGAACGCTCAACGAATTCTTTCTGACGCTTTTCGCTCGATTCCGCTTCGGTCATGATGTCGATGCCACGGCCGGTCAATTGTGATGCCAGACGGACATTCTGGCCACGACGACCAATGGCAAGGCTCAACTGGTCGTCAGGAACGACGACTTCGATACGGCCTTCTTCTTCATCGATGACAACGCGGCTGACCGTTGCGGGCTGAAGCGCGTTAACGATGAACGTTGCGGTATCTTCCGACCATGGAATGATGTCGATTTTCTCGCCCTGCATTTCCTGCACGACGGCCTGAACGCGGCTACCCTTCATACCGACGCATGCGCCGACTGGGTCGATGCTGCTGTCGTAGCTGATGACGCCAATTTTGGCGCGGCTGCCGGGGTCGCGCGCGGCGGCCTTGATTTCAATGACGCCATCGTAAATTTCAGGAACTTCCTGCGCGAACAACTTCTTCATGAAGTCAGGATGCGCACGGCTCAGCAGGATTTGCGGACCACGATTTTCGCGCTGCACCTTCATGATGAGTGCACGGACACGATCGCCGCTGCGGACGACTTCACGTGGAATTTGCTGGTCACGACGGATAACGCCTTCAGCGCGACCAAGGTCGACAACAACATGGCCGAATTCAACCGACTTCACGACGCCAGTGATGATTTCACCAGTGCGATCCTTGAACTCTTCAAACTGGCGCTCGCGCTCTGCATCGCGCACCTTCTGGAAGATAACCTGCTTTGCAGACTGCGCATCGATACGACCGAGATCAACGGCCGGCAGCGGGTCAACAATAAAGTCGCCAACAACGGCGCCATTTTGCAGCTTGTCTGCTTGCTTCAGGTCAACTTGCTTGAAGTAATCTTCGACTTCTTCAACGACTTCCACAACGCGCCACAGGCGAAGATCGCCAGTCTGCGTGTCAAGTTTCGCACGAATGTCATTTTCGGCGCCATAACGCGCACGGGCAGCACGCTGGATGGCTTCTTCCAACGCCTCGATGACAATAGCCTTGTCGATCATCTTTTCGGCAGCAACCGCATTGGCAATTGCAAGCAATTCAGCCTTGTTCGCGGCAATCGTGTTAGCCATGTTCTTAGTCTTCCTGTGCTTCGTCGTGAATGGGGTCAGCCTCAACCTCGTCCGCCCCATCGCTGTTGATGGGGGCAGTCGACGCAATAAGGCGGTCTGTCAAGAGCAGCTTGGCGCTGCCCATATTCGAAAATGCGAATGTCAGGCGGCCTGACTTGCGGTCATTGACATGAACATCGTCACCGTCGACGCCAACAATATCGCCGCGAATATTCTTGCGGCCATCCATTGGCTCCGCCAGCTCAACCTTAACCTCATGCCCCGCCCAATCGGTAAAGTCGGCAAGGCGAGTCAGCGGCCGGTCAATGCCGGGCGAGCTAACCTCAAGCCTGTAAGCCTCAACAATCGGGTCAAGTTCGTCGAACTTGTCGGATATGCGGTGCGACAATGCAGCGCAGTCATCGATACCAAGCTGCCGCGTGTCCGGACGCTCGGCCATTACCTGCAAGGTTGGCTCATCGCTGCCCTGCCCGCCCGTTTCAAACCACGCTACACGCACAAGTGCAAAGCCAAGCGCTTCTGCTTCGGGTGCAATCAATGCGGTAAGTTTATTCAGGTCAGGCAAATTCAGTCTTTCTAACGCGACATGCAAAGCTTCTGGCTGCCAGCCCCTAGTGGCGCCGGCCCTTCCAAGAATTCACAATGTAAGGATGAAAGCTACTTAGCGCCAAACTCTGTTATATGCAAGCCTCTTGCACATAGCCCAAACAGTCCCCAACTGAAGTCAGCGGATATTTGAGGAGCATTTATACATGTCAAAATTATCATTCTTAATTGGCGCGTCCTTCCTAGCAGCTGCTTGTCAGCCATCAGTCAGCGATGCAGCGCCAGCGGAAAATGCATCGCAACCATTTGAGGTAAGCGTAGTCGCTGATTTCGAAGAGCCTTGGGCCATGACCTTTATTTCCGGTACACAATATGCCCTCATCACCGAGAAAAAGGGCAAGCTGAAGCTTTGGGAAAACGAAGGCGCAGTTGTCGACGTCGCTGGCGTGCCGGCAGTCGCCTATGGCGGACAAGGCGGCCTTGGTGATGTCATTCTTCACCCCGACTTTGCGAATAACAAATTTGTGTATCTCAGCTTTGCTGAAGCTGGCGAAGGCGGATTTGGCGCTGCAGTTGCGCGCGGCAAGCTTGACCTGACAGGCACCGCTCCAACGCTATCCGACGTACAAGTCATCTGGCGTCAGGAACCAAAGGTTTCGGGGCAAGGTCACTTCGGACACCGCTTGGCATTTGGACCAGACGGTATGCTGTACATCAGCAGCGGTGAGCGGCAGAAATTCGACCCTGCCCAAGACCTCAACCAAAACCTTGGTAAAATCGTTCGCCTGACAGACAGCGGCATGGTGCCGTCGGACAACCCCTTTTACGACCAAGGCCGCGTAAAGTCGCAAATCTGGTCCTATGGCCACCGCAACCCGCTTGGCATCGCCTTTGACGCGCAGGGACGGTTGTGGAACCAGGAAATGGGTCCCGCTGGCGGCGACGAGCTAAACCTCGTCAAGAAATCTGCGAACTATGGCTATCCCACCGTGTCCAATGGCGATCACTATGACGGCCGTAACATTCCCGATCACGCCGCTGGCGACGGATTTGAAGCACCGAAAGTTTTCTGGAACCCCGCCATTTCCCCCGGGGGGCTGATGATTTATTCGGGTGATATGTTCAATGATTGGAAGGGCAGCGCATTTTTAGGCGGCCTTGGCGCAAAGGCGTTGGTACGCGTTAAGCTTGATGGCGAAAACGCGACCAAAGCCGATCAGTGGAATATGGATGCACGTATTCGCGAAGTCGAGCAGGGTCCGGACGGCGCAATCTGGCTGCTCGAAGACGAGCGCGCCGGATCGCAAGGCCGTTTGCTGAAGCTTACCCCAAAGAAGTAATATATGCGGCGGCGCTTAACGCGCCGCCGTTACTGTCCCTGTAAGATCAGCAAGGAATGAACGCACACGCTTCGCATTCATACCCAAGTCGCTTGTGCCAACCCGGCTTACCGAACGCATATCGACAATGCTGCCTTCGCCAGTGTCTGATGGCCGAACACGCAGCACAACATCATCCTTGAACCTGAAGAATGCGCTGGTCTCAGTTGCCTCAAGACGGCCTTCGTCGGGCAATGACGTAGCGACATCCCATCCGCGGGCCTTTGCGAGGCGCTCGGCTTTGGCGACAACCATGGGTACGGGTTCATTGATGCGTACCGATCGAATATCGCCATAATCTTTTTGATGCACCAACGCCCAACGTTGCTGAGGCGTGAGGCCTCGCATTTTTTCGTCATCAGCGCCGGGAATATTGTCGAGATTGTCGGTGCGCAGTTGCAATGTCTGAAATGTCGGCGGGTCAGCAAGGTCGGTAGACACATCGTGAATTGCAGGCACCGTCAATGCCGCCATTAAAAACGTTCCGACCCAACCGACATAGATTAAAGCAACAAGCATACCGGCCCACCGGCGTGCGCGAGGTGGCGGAGTAATAGCCTTGCGGGCGCGCCAGCCTTGCACGGCACCGATCAAAATGGCGCCAAGGCCCAGGAAAAATGCCCAGGTTACGCCCTTTAATCCGGATGTATATTCCCACAGGCCCCAACCAGTTCCGACAGCGGCGACAAAACCCCACACAAGCGCGCTGACACCGGCTATCAGAACAAGATACCCCCAATAGTCGATTTTGCTCCTTACGGCCCCAACCGGCTGCGGCGACACCGGAGATGCTTGCGCACCATTGGTCTCATGAGGGACTTCTTGCTCGTTCACCATATTGTCTCCTGCGCGACATTTTATAACTGGCTCAGGCTAACCGATGTTCCGGCCAAACGCAATTTGCCAGGACAACATAGTCAGATGGTCGATAATCGGTTGGACAAATGCATGCTGCGATGACAGGGCGCCCGCATATGTTTTGTCCAATATCCCTCTCGTCTTATAAACCATGCAGATAATGGCTCTTTCGAGCGTCGCTGACAGCGTTTTAGGCACGCTGCTGGATGATGCCTTTGGCGCCGACCGCCATCAACGTACGGCCTATCTGCTGCGTAAGGGCATGAACGCAATTGACCATTTGTCTTTCGGCATACTGGACGGCGACGAGCTTGTGGGAAGTATTCAATGCTGGCCAATATGTGTCGCGGACGCCCCGTTGACGTTGGTAGGCCCGGTGGCGGTTGCCAGCTACCGTCAGAATGCGGGCCTCGGGACACGGCTGATGCAGTTAATGCTCGATGCGACACGGGCCAATGATGCGCCGATGATGATGATTGGCGATCCTGAATATTATGGGCGCTTCGGCTTTACCGCTGAACGCACATCGGGTTGGACTTTGCCGGGACCATGGGAACCGCGCCGCCTTTTGCTACGAAACCCGGCGATGCTGGAATTGCCCGAGCATGGCATGCTTGGTCCAGCGGACTAAGCTTTGACCATCGACCGCTTTAGCCGTATCGCCACCCTATGCCCTATGAAGCCCCTGATCTTGCGAAACTGAGCCTTTCGGACATCGCCAAACTTGTAGCCGCGCGAAAATTGCCGGCGGTGGAAAGCTGGACGCCCGAACAGACAGGTGACAGCGAAATGCGTATCGCCGCTGACGGCAAATGGTATCATCAGGGCGGTGAGATCAAGCGGCCCGCAATGGTTCGCGCGTTTTCAAGTTTGTTATTGTGTGACGCGGACGGAAAGCATTGGCTTGTCACGCCACAACAAAAGCTGTCCATTGTGGTCGATGACGTTCCCTTCATTGCGGTTGAACTGCAAAGTGAAG
>JBKBTH010000206.1:0-4288 GCA_046290915.1 Sphingorhabdus sp. | reverse complement strand
GGGCAAACCGCAACTGTTACGCTCGGCAATGTAGCCACATCTGGCGCGACATCGTTCGGCGTACGTTCGAACGGCGGCACAGACCTGACGCTGCGCACGGGAGACATCACGACGACTGGCGCGCTCAGCCGCGGCATTCAGGCAAATGCCCAAACAGGTGTTGTGAATATCAATGCGGGCAATCTGACCACCACGGATCGCGCAGTTCAAGTCATAACAACTTCTGATGCAACGGTTGTTGCGGGTAATATCTCGACGGGCGCATCGGGCGTTTTGGTCAATGGTAATACCGTCAACATCACAACTGGCAACGTGGCCACGACCAACGGTTTTGGCGTAATTGGTCAAGGCATTGGCGCTCTTGGTAATGTCGTTGTACGTACTGGCGCGGTAACGAGCACCAATGGCTCCGGCGTCGGTGGTAGCGCCTTTAGCACTGTTGGCAGCGTCGATATTGGTTGCGGCGACGTAACATCGAACAGCCCCGGTAGCGCGGCCGTGTTTGCGCAGAACAATGGCACCGGTTCACTCACGGTGAACTGTGGCGCGGTCAGCAACGTTGGCAACAACGGCGTATTTGCGCAGTCATTCGGTCTTCCAAATGGCGGCAACATAGCAATTACGACCGCTTCGGTTGCGGCGAGCAACACGAATTTCTCATCATTGTTTGCACGGACCGCAGGCACTGGAACGATTACCGTTAATGCGGGAACTGTAACCGGCGGCGCAAACCCCGCTGGCGTTGGTGCCGTTGGTATCGACCTCAGCACAGGCACTGGCGCAATTGATGCGGGCTATGGCAATGTGACGACTGTCGGAACTGCGCTTCAGTCGATCTCAACCGGTACGCTGAATTTGCGTGGCGCTGGATCGACATTGCGGACATCGGGTGCAGCAGCAACGGGTGCTATACTTGCCGCCAACGGGGTCACAGGTAATCTTGGCAACGTGACCACTACTGGCCTGGGTGCGCAAGGTGCGATTATTACGTCGACTGCACCTGTCAACCTGACCATCGGCAATGTTGCAACTACCGGCAACGGCGTCACCGTAAACGCGGGCACAAATGCGGTAAATCTGACCACAGGCACAGTGACCGCCACTGAAGTCGGCGCAACAGGCACAGTGATTAATGCGACTGGACCCATCACCTTCACAGGCGGTCGCCAGACATCAAATGGTGCAAATGCATTGGCCATCAACGGCGGTGCAGGCGCGATTAACGTCAGCCTCGCAGGAGCAACGACCACTGGTCCGGCAACTGCGGTAAATATCATCGGCACTGGCCCGCTGACGTTTGCCAACACGGCAACAATCTCGACCACCGGTGCCAATTCCACTGGCTTGAACATCTCCGGCGTAACAACGGCAGCGGTGAATTGCGGAAACGTATCGACAACTGGTGCAGCTAGCCCTGCTGTCGTCGTTGCTGCAAACGGCACAACCAACGTCACTTGCGGAACTGTCACCACCACTGGTGCAGCAAGCGATGGCATTTTGGTCAGCAATACGCTGGGCACAACAACAGTCACCGGCGGCACAACCTCGGCGACTGGCGCTGGCTCACGCGGCATAGTGGTCACATCGTCTGCTCCGGCAGCGACTGGCCTGTTGACCGTGAATAGCGGCACAGTGACAGCGAACGGTAACGCCATTGTTGCAACATCGACTGGCGGCGCGAATGTCGTGGTCAATGCCAATGGCAATGTCAGCTCAACCAACGGAACGGGCGTAACCGCCACAACCGCAGGCACAACACTTGTCTCGATTGGCGCGGGCACGACCACTTCGGGCGTCCAGGGTGTTAATCTTCAGGGTGTCGCTGGCAACACATTGGTCGTTAACGGAACGCTTCGTAACAGCACAGGCACAACGCCTTACACAGTGCTTAACGGCGGACCATTCACGCTGACGCTTGGCGAGACCGGAACGATTGTAGGGCCATTGGCCTTCACAACCGGCAATGACACGTTCAATAATCAAGGCACGTTTGCACTTCCAACTGCGCTTAACTTCCTTACTGGCGTGGATGTGGTGGCCAACAGCGGCACGTTGACATCGTTCAACGGCACGGCTGGCGTCACCAACCTTGAAACGTTCAACAATGTCGGTGGACTTATCGACATGCGCGATAATGCTGCGAACGATGTCGTTAATCTGGGCAGCGCCAACTATGTCGGATCGGGCAACGCGCGCCTTGGCCTTGATGTTGATGGCGGCGCAGGCGGCCTGACTGCAGACCAATTGATCATTGGCGGCAACGCCAGCGGATCAACATCGCTTCAGCTCAACTTCCTGCCAGGTTCGGCAGTAATTGACCGTGATGGTGTCTTGCTGGTCGATGCTGGAACAGCAACAGGCACACCGTTCAGCCTTTCGGGTGCGCAAAGCGCAGGCCTCATCAACTATGCCCTGCAACAAACTGGTGGTGATACCTTCTTGGTATCGACCCCAGGTGCAGGTGTGTTTGACTCGCTGGTCGTCAGCCAGATGGCGATGGAAGCATCATATCAGTCGATTGATGCCCACATCGCATGTGCCGCCGCCCGTCGCAGCGGAACAGACACCGACGGCAGCCCATTCAGCCTTTGTGGTCAGCTGTACTCCAGCAACGACCGGACAGGCGACAATGGACTTTCATCGACCGCGTTTGGGACCACTTTGACCTATAGCGATCGTCGCAAGACAAAGCGTGAAGGTGCGCAAGTTGAACTTGGCTTCAAAGCCGGTGGCAACTTCGAAATCGGTCTGACCGGTGGATATGGCCATTCCGATACGCAGCTCTCATCGGGTAGCGACATCGACATGGATGGCCACAATGTCGGCATCTATGCTGAGTTTGGCTCAAGCAAGGGATTATATGCAGGCGTCATGGCCAAGCGTGATCGCTTCAAAGGCCGCTTCAGCAATGATGACATCATTCCGTTGGTACGTCTCAAGGGCCGCAGCACTGCGGTGGACGGCGAAGTTGGCTTCCGCGCTGGCCGCGTTGCCGGTGCGGCATTTGATGCGCAGGTTGGGCTGTCCTACGTCCGCACGCGCTTGAATGACTTCACCACAGGCAACATCAACTTTGACAATTCGAAGTTTGATAGCCTTCGTGGTCGTGCCGGTGCACGCCTGACATGGGACGGCGCAATCGCTCCGTTCATTGACGCCAAGGTGTTCAAGGAATTCCGCGGTGACAGCGATGTGATCATTGGCAGCGGTTCATTGACCGACAGCATCTACAGCCGTGGACGCGGAACATGGGGCCGATTGGAAGCAGGCGTTGCCGGTAACGGCATGTTGTCAGCTTGGGTTGACCTTGGCGATGTAAAGGGTTGGGGCGTTCGCGCAGGCTTCCGCTTCTAATCATTAGCAGTTTAAAACTACGCAATAGGCGTCCGGGAGACCGGGCGCCTATTGCGTTCGACCAGCAGCAGAATTTAGTGGTCGGGTTAAAATAGGATACAGGTGCTTATGTAGGACGCATCAGATTGATGCTGCTCAACCCATTTGTTCGTTTTTAAGCGCGTCATATTCTGGGCGAAAGTCCTTTGGCCGCAGTCCGTAACGGTTCAGCTTATCGTAGAGCGTTTTGCGCGGCGTACCCAGTGTCTGCTCCAGCAAGAGAACATTGCCACCAACGGTGCGCAGAGCGTTTTCAATCACAGTTCGTTCGAACTCTGCGACCGTCATGTGCAGCGGACGGCCGTCCGTTGCAGGCTGCGCTCTTTCGTTGGGAACGTTCAGACCGATCGCCCATGATTGGGCGAATGCTTCGAGTTCGCGAACGTTGCCTAACCACGCATGGGTCTGCAAATATTGCCAGACATCGCCTGTCACCTCGCGATGCGTCAGATCAAGTGCGGCTTCGTGCCGGGTAAGAAAATATTGAAACAGAGCGGCAATGTCCTCACGCCGGTCGGCTAACGGAGCCATCAGGAGCCTGACGGCGCTGAGCCGTTCATGGAACATGCTTCTGCCGCTGTCGGGATGATCAGACTGGTTGTGCAATTGCCGGGTGACCACAACACACAGGTTCAGCTTGCGCGACCGCTCTGCACCAGCGGGCAGGATCGAACGGGTACTCAATACGGACAACAATCGCGCCTGCAAGGACGGGCTGGCAGTTTCGATTTCGTCGATCAATAGCGTCCCGCCATTGGCCCGCTCGATCAACCCGGTGCGCGACAGGCCGCCACGGCCTGGTTCTCGTCCGAACAGCAACAGATCGGCGTCCTCATGGGTGAGCGTTCCTGCATCGACGGCAACGAACGGGCGACTGTGGCGCGGGCCCAATTCA
>JBKBTH010000205.1:0-4290 GCA_046290915.1 Sphingorhabdus sp. | reverse complement strand
GTGCGAGAAAGGCCTTTAGGTCTTCTTCAGTCAACTTTTCGCCATCCTTTGTCTGATAGACGATGCCCGGAACTTCCCCATATTTTTCATCTGCGATGCCAAACACCGATAGTTCGACAATCGAGTCATGTTCATACGCAGCCGCTTCGACTTCAGGGCAGCTGATATTTTCACCACCGCGAATGATGATATCCTTTTTGCGGTCGACGATGAACAGATAACCATCTTCATCGAGATAGCCGATGTCGCCAGTCCGGAAAAATCCGTCGGCGGTAAAGGCTTCGCGCGTTGATTGCTCGTTGTTCCAATATCCGTTGAAATTTGCGATGGTGCGAATGCCTACTTCGCCACGTTCACCTTGTGCGAGGACATTGCCGTCGTCGTCGAGCATTTGCACTTCGACCAACGGTTTTGTGGCTGGCCCAGTGCTCGTCGGCTTTTCCAGATAATTATCGGTGAAATTTCCGCAGCCAACGCCATTTGTCTCAGTGAGGCCATAGCCCAACAGCGGATAACCCCAGCTCATTTCCTTACGGATTTTTTTGACATGATCGACGGGGCGTGGGGCGCCACCAGCCGCAAAGGCTGTGCAGCTTGTGAGGTCATATTTATGGCGGTTTGGATGCGTCGCCAGTTCAATGCTCATCAAAGGAACACCGACGAAATAGCTTATGCGCTCCTTTTCGATGATGCGCATGGCTTCTTCCGCATCCCATTTAGGCATCAACACCAACTTGCGACCGATGGCGAAGCTTTGCAGAACCAGCGGAATCGAGGCCGTAACGTGAAACAGTGGAACGTTGACCAGCGCCGATGGCTGAGCGGGCATTGCCTGTCCTGTGGACGAAAGAAGTTCGAAAAAGACCATTGTCTGGCCCACATAGCTCATCGCACCTTGTACGACGGCCCGGTGGTCCGAAACCGCGCCCTTGGACTGGCCCGTCGAACCTGATGTGTACAGGATCGTCGCATTGTCAGTAGGTTCCAGCGCGGGAAGCGGCGTTTCTGCACCGCCACCTTTTGATGCCAAGACAGCGAGGCCTTCCAATGGCGCGCCGTCATGGCCAAATATCAACAATTCACAACCACCAATATCATGTCCGGCCAAGCGCGCAGCGCGTTGTTCGTCCGCGAGGACATAACGACAGCCGACCATCCGGATACCTTCAGCCAGCTCGCCACCTTGCCACCATCCATTGAGCAACGTCGCAACGCCGCCAGCCATTACGATGGCCATGTAAGCAATTATCCAGTTGGCTGAATTACGTGCCGCGATTCCGACCCTATCGCCCTTTTGAAGTTGGTGCCCCTCGACCAAGCCACCGGCCAGCGCGCGCGCTGCGGCGTAGGTCTCGCCAAAGCTCAGCCGGATGTCGCCATCGACCAGAAATTCCTTCTCGGCATGGGTGGCACAAAAGAACGCAAGATAGTCGGTCATGTTGCCAGGTGCTTTGGCCAGCATGGGCAATTGCACTCCGAATTTTTCGACATATGTGACCGTCAAAGGGCCATCATCGGCCATGAGCCGATTTATTGTAGCGTCGATTGCAAGGTCCAACTGGGACGGCATTTGATTCTCTCCTAAACTCTTTGTGCACCTTCTATTTCGCTCTATAGGAATGTCAAAATATCCTGAGGAAAAACTGTGTCATTTGAGATTATAGCTACAGCTGCCAACTATATTCAGTTCACAGATCTTGGGGTTGGTCCCGTTGCGCTTGATCTCGGCTTTTTTCAGGTGCGTTGGTATTCTTTGGGTTATCTCGCTGGAATCTTGCTTGGCTATTGGTTGTTGCTTAAGCTGCTGGCACGGCCGGGCGCACCGATGTCGCGTGAGCATGCAGACGATATGATTTTATACGCGACGCTGGGCATCATCCTTGGTGGGCGCACGGGTTATATCTTATTCTACCAGCCGTCGATTTTGCAGAATCCGATTGATATCTTCAAACTTTGGGAAGGTGGCATGTCGTTGCATGGCGGCGCGCTTGGCACCATCTTCGCTATCTGGCTGCTGGCGCGGAAACATAAGCTCTCGTTCCTGCGAGTCTGTGACTATGTCGCGTGCACCATTCCGTTTGGCCTCTTCCTCGTCCGGTTGGCAAATTTCGTAAATGACGAGCTCTGGGGCAGAGTGACTGATGTGCCTTGGGCCATTGTTTTTCCGAATGGCGGCGATTTGCCGCGCCACCCGAGCCAGCTTTATGAGGCTGTGCTTGAGGGGCTATTGATGGCAGCGATTTTGTGGCCGCTTTTCTGGAAAACCGACGCGCGCTACAAACCTGGATTCCTGTTTGGGATGGCGGCTGTGATCTATGGCCTTGCCCGTTTCACGGTAGAATTCGTTCGTGAGCCTGACCAGCAGTTGCAGTGGCTGGTCGAAGCCAGCGGCCTAAGCATGGGTCAATGGCTAACTATCCCGATGATCCTGATCGGTCTATTCCTTGTGTTTACGGCAGGCGCGCGTAGAAAGCGTGTTGAACCCGTATCCGGCAGTAACAGTGTCGCCTGAGACACAGTCGACGAGCCAACGCCTCGCTCAACAAATTGAGGCGTCAGGCCCCATCAGTATTGCCGAATATATGCGTGTCGCAAACACCGCATATTATGGCCATGCTGACCCCTTGGGCGCCAAAGGGGATTTCATAACCGCCCCTGAAATTAGCCAGATGTTCGGCGAAATGGTGGGGATATGGATTAGCGATATATGGCTGCGTCGCGGCAGTCCTTCGCCATGTTACTATGTCGAGCTTGGACCGGGCAGGGGGACGCTCGCTGCCGACGCGCTTCGGACGATGAAGCGTTTCGGGTTTGAACCACAGGTTCATTTTGTTGAGAATAGCCCCGCTTTGCGTGAAAAGCAGGTGGCGGCTGTGCCCGCTGCCGTATTTCATGATGATGTCGAAACCATTCCAAACGATGCGCCATTGTTTATTGTAGCCAATGAATTCTTTGACGCGTTACCGATCGCGCAAATGATCGCCACGAACATGGGCTGGCGGGAGAGAGTTGTCGTTCCCGATCACAGCGCGCGGTTTGCCGCGATGCCCGGTCCGCGGTCAACAGACGGCCAAGTTCCCGGACAATTCCGCATGGCGTCCGTCGGAAGTATTTACGAGATGTGCCCCGATGCCAATGCGGTGATGCACAAGATTTCCACCCGACTGTCCGGACAAGGCGGGGTTATGTTGACCATAGATTATGGTTATCTCGAACCAGCGCTTGGAAGCACATTGCAGGCGGTTCAAAATCACAAATATGCAGACCCCTTTTCGGATCCGGGTCATTGCGATTTGACCGCTCATGTCAATTTCCATGAGCTTGCACTCTGCGCGCAAAGAGCTGGCCTGAACGTTACAGGGCCATGCAATCAGGGCGCTTGGCTATCAGGATTGGGGATTGATCAGCGCGCAATTAGTTTAGCACAAGCAAATCCGGATAGGGCCAAGGAGATTTCTGCGGCACGCAGCAGGCTTGTCGCCCGTGAATCCATGGGCGCGCTATTCAAAGTGATGGCGACATACGCAAAGGGCTGGCCAGAACCCGAAGGGTTCTCGCGTTAGCTCAAACTGCCGCGCCGTCAGTTTGCCCACTCGGCAATTTGCGACGCAACGTCGTTTGCTGCGTCATTCAGCGCAGCTCCAACTGGCGTAGCTTCAACAGCAGTTACAGGTCGGCGGGCTTCAAACCGGCGTTTTTCGGTTGGATTGCCGCGCGTGATTTTCACTGCGTCAAAGACGACAACTGCTTCGTTGGTGGTGCTATCGACACCAAATTCCAGAAGATTTCCGGAGATAAAGCGCGCCGTTTTGCCACCAGCATCGACTTCACTAAGCACCAGATTACCAGTTTTGGCAGAGACCGTTTCGGACAACAGTTGCTGCATCAACCGTGCGGGCTTGTCGGCCCAAAACGCATCCTTAAGATACGCAATGCTGCTGGCATCAATCTGGACAGGCACGCGGTTGGTGTCGAGTTTGCGCGGCACCTCTGGTGTTTGGATAACCAAAACTTCAGTTGCCGATGCCGTTCGGGCTGCACCTGCTGCCACGGCGTTATTGGCCGTTAGCACGAGCATGGACGGCGGTGCCTTCCCGCCGAAGCTGACACAAGCACCAAGGCTCAGGATGATGGGTAACGCGAACATGCGTGCGCTGGATAATTTGCTGAACATCATTTTTGTTTCCTGCTGCCAGGTTGATAATCGGGTAGAGCAGGCGCGCTGACAACGCTGCCAATACCGCCCTGATCAACCTTTTCGGTGACGGACTTCAAAGATACAGACAGTTC
>JBKBTH010000204.1:0-4310 GCA_046290915.1 Sphingorhabdus sp. | reverse complement strand
ATGGGCCTGTGGGATGCAGCGATGATCAAGGACAATCATGTCGCCGTCGCGGGCGGCGTTGCCGAGGCTGTGCGCCGCGCAAGAGACGCCGGCGTCGAACGCATCATATTGGAAGTCGACAGCATCGCCCAGATTGAACCCGGCCTTGCCGCGGGCGCGAGCCACTTGCTGCTCGACAATATGGACGCAGATACCCTGCGCGCGGCGGTTGCGTTAATCGCTGGCCGCGTGCCGACCGAAGCGTCTGGCGGCGTCACGCTTGATACCATTCGCGCCAAAGCGGAAACCGGCGTCACCTACATCTCCGTTGGAAGACTAACCCAAAGCGCGCCTGCAGCGGACATCGGGCTGGATTTTGCGCAGGCATAGCGTTCTTGCTCTACTGGGCGCGGCTGCTGGTTTGCTGCCTGCGCCAGTATTGGCGCAAGCATGGCAGTGTCAGCCGACGAGCTATCTACCCCGTCCAGCGCTTGACCTTCCGGCGCCCAATCAGGTCCGGCGCACAGCGATCGCGGGCTATGTGCTGGCATTGAGCTGGAGCCCGGAATTTTGCCGAGGCCGCGATCGTGACCCCGCAATGCGGTTCCAATGTTCAGGGACAATCGGTGACTTCGGTTTCATTCTTCACGGCCTGTGGCCTGAAGCAAAAGGACCAAATTATCCGCAATATTGCCGGACCGTTGGGGTGTTGCCTCGACAGACAGTCAGCAACAACATCTGCCTCAGCCCCTCACCGCAATTGCTGCAGCACCAATGGGCAAAGCATGGCAGCTGCATGGCCAAAACGCCCGAGGCTTATTTTGGCGCAGCACGATTGTTGTTCAAGGCGCTGGAGTTTCCAGACATGGCGCGTCTTTCGCGCGAGCCAGAACGTGGGACGCCATTAACCGCAGCGATGATTGCCGAGAGGTTTGCCGATTTAAATGACGGAATGCCGGCGAACTCCGTAACCGTTAAGGTCAGCGCTAAAGGATGGCTTCAGGAAGTACGCATTTGCTTAGACCGCACATTCAAACCCCGGCGTTGCCCCAGTTTTAGCCGCGCCGGGTCTAGGAAGGCGCAGGTCAAAATCTGGCGCGGTCGTTAGCGTTCGATAATCCGCGTCGCCGGATGATGTTTGTCGAGATGCTTGCGGATAATGCGCAAGTTCTTGGTGTTTGAACGCCATACCAAGTCAAAGGCATCGCCTAGTAACGGCACCGCACCAATAGCTGTATCGATGCCGATGTTAGCCGTCATGCGTACAAGTTGCCATTTTGACATGCCCAGATTGCGGGCCTCCCAGACCATGTAAGCGCCCATAGCGGCAGTCACGAGGTCACCAAGCACGGGTACAAAGCCAATAACAGTATCCAGCCCCACCGGAATTTTGGTACCCGGAATGTGAAAAGCCCGTTCAAGCAGTTTTTCAAGTGCTTCGACGCGCATGCGGATAGCCTGCGGATCATTGCCCATTCCCGGCACATCCTTGGCAATCTGCGCAAACTGTTCCTGCGAAATCGGCACTGGCATAACTCCTTTAGACTTATGTTGGGTCCCGGCCGAGATATTGCAACAGATGCCAGCCCCGACCGTTCGCAAAATGTCCTAACAGCCCCGGCCGCACGACGGACCAGCGCAGCGGATTGGCGATGGGAATGAACCCGACTGTTGATTGCATTTCGGCTTCAGCCTGCCCCAACAACTGCGCACGCATTGCCATGTCCTTGGTCAAGCGCGCCTCTGCGACGATTTCATCGGCGCGCACGCTGCAGATCGCGGCAAATTTGCAGGAGAGTTGGTCCAGATACCATGCGGGGCTGGATTGTTGAGCAGTCAAGTCCACCAGGCGGAGATCATGCGGTCTGTCGACAGTCACCCGTTCGATATCAATGCCCACGGCTGCCAGGTCAGCGCGAAGCCGCGCGAAAAATATGCGGCTGCCATAGCCACGCGGCAGCGCGACACGCAAAGGGCGGATATCGCCGTTTGCGCTTTTCCAATTTGTAATGCTTGCCGCAGCCATTGAACGCCTTTGATCCATTGATGGTGCTGCCCAATCAGGTCGGGATATGTCCGCACGGTTCGGCAAGCTTTCGGGCACCAGCGTCACCGTCTCGCGCCATGCGACGATGTCAAAAGCGGTGAGCAATTTTGGCCGGTCAATGGCCATGGCTATCGCAGTGCGGTTATCCTTGTTCGCCAAAAAGGGGCCAGCTTGCACTACCAATAGGCCAAACAATCCCGGAACGGCATCAAACTGGATTTCATTGGCATTGATCTTTGCTGCTTCAAGCAAGGGGAAGGTTTCGAAACGTCCACCCTCGATCATATCCGTCTGCGCAAGGGCATAGCGCGCCAGTACCAGTGAGGCTTCGCCCCGCCGAAGCGTGACCGTTGCATTGCCAAGGATAGCGGTGCCCTCGGCATCGGTTTCGTTGCGCCGCAATTGCATGGCCTGACCAGTTTTCTTGGCTTGCATCGGACCGGACCCAGCACCGCGGCTCAACAGCCCGAATTCAGGCAGTGCAAGCAGCTCAAGCAAGTACGGCATCGGCGCCTTAAGGCGGACTTCGACAACCTTTCCCGTCATAGCAACCACCCGGTCGATGACAGCAAGTTCAGCGCCCAAACGCCCTTTTTCAAGTTCGCTGATGCGACGGATCAAAAGCCGCGCAACCTCTTGGGACTCCAGTTCGCGTCCATCATTCCACCGCGCTTTATTAAGCCGGAAAATATAGCTCATGCCGTCTTCCGTCACGATCCAACGGTTCGCTAGTCCCGGCGCCACCCGCCCTTTTTCGTCAAAGGTTACCAGCCCTTGGGCCGTTGCACTGCGCAGATAGGCAGAGGCGAGCGGCAGTGGCATTGCGGACACGCTGAACGGTTTGGGACGATCCTCAATGACGTCCACACGGACGCGTTCATTGTCCACGCCCTGCGAACAACCGGCCAGCGCAGCCGACATCAAGAGAAGCAGAAACGGCAGCAGACGGGTCATGCCGACACCTTAATCAGAATGTCCGGTCGCACAATCCACGATTCAGCGGTCAGTGCAGGTGAACAGCAATATCTCATTAGGAGCAGGCGGCAACTGGGCTGCAATTGCCTTGTTCATATTGTCGATATTGGTCAGCTGCCCAGCGTCTTTGGTGCACGACTTCACGTCATAACGTTGACGCGCTTCGCGGGCGGAACGCATGGCATCGGTACCAAGCAGAAAACGCTCGATCCGGTAGATGTTGGTTTCGGGGGAATAGCTCGTAACCGAAATTTGCGCGTCGCTGTTCGGAACGAAGCTGCGTACCCACCGGTCGCCACTTTCGACATATTGAGTCCGCCCGTTGACGCATCCGTCGGGTCGCCACGTAAAGTCTACATCAGCGGTATCAGACATCGTGATGCGACTGCGCTCGGACTGAAGCGCACATATTTTGGTAGCTTGCTTTGCGGCTGCTTTGACCACTTTATCCTGAGGCGCGTCAGCGGTTAGAGCGGCGCGCACTCTGTCATCTACTTCATCGAAAGACGGGCGCCCTGCGAAGATACCGACTGCCGATACCAGTAATATTGCGCCAGTAGCGGCAGCTGCCTTGAAACGATCGCGTTGCGCGCGCTCCGAAAATTGCCACGCTGCGCCGCCGGAGACAGCACTTAAGACCAGCAGCAATGCCGCAAGCGCAATGTGGTTTTCACGCGCCGATATAACAGCATGCTCAGCGTCGCTGCGCACTTTGCCTTCACGGCTGCGCTGCAATTCGGCGGCAACGCGTGCTTCGTTCTCCATTTTGGCGCGGGCCGATGCCTCAAGCTCCGCCTCGGCACGCGTCAATTCAGCGACTGAGCGGCAATCGCCGCGGACCGTTCGGTACGTGACGCCTTGGTTGTCGAGAAACGCGGAAAGCTCACGCGTGGAAATGGCGAAGTAAAACTCGGCACCGCCATCGTTTGATAACGATCCAAAGCTGTTGATGCCCACAACACGGCCACACGCATCAACAATGGGCCCGCCGCTATTGCCCGGGGCAATAGGCGCCGTGTGCAAAAGCGACTCAACGGTTTTGGAGGTCCGGCCCGATGAAATGGTTCCGCGTGTTTTAACAGGCGGTTGAGGCCGCAGGACATCCGCCTCGCTTTGTTCCAGCGCGACATCAACGCTGGCGGGATACCCAATGGCAAACACATCAGCGCCATCGGACACCGTGCCTGCAAATATGCTCGCTGGCACCAACGCACCCGAAGAGAGCTGCAACAGCGCAAGGTCCTTGCCAGCAACAACGGCGGACACCGTGGCACGATAGCTTTGCGTCCCGTCGGAAGGCACAATGACA
>JBKBTH010000203.1:0-4318 GCA_046290915.1 Sphingorhabdus sp. | reverse complement strand
CGTTCGGTTGAGCATGTTGGCGGTCTCGACAACTGGTTGTTGAAGACGTCGGACGAGAAGCTCTCGACCAATGCGCGCAAAGTGAAAAAAGAAATCGCCAAGAAGCAAAAAGCTGCGGCGTAAGCCTGAAGGCTGCTTCTGCGGCCTCTCGCTACAAAGAATCAAAACCGGGGGCAGCCGCTGCCTCCGGTTTTTTCTTGTCTAGGGCCGAGGGCAGCAGGAACTTCATCAATATCGTGCGCTGGAAAATGCTGAAATTGTCGTCGGAGATCAGCCAGAGGTAAACCTTCTGCCTTTCGGTCGTGACAGCAATACCTTCCAAATTATCTACCAACAGCGGCGATGCCAGCGAAGCTACCACGGTTCCCGCGGCGACAGCGTTCTTGCCGATGTCATTAGGATTGAAAAGCGTCACTTTGGCGGAAAAGCCCTGAGGAAACCCAACCGAGCGATTAACGAACGCGATTCGTCTATCAGGCAATTGCACGCCGTCGGTGACGCGGTACCCCGCTGGCGGGCGAATGCGAAACTGGGTGATATTGCTTCCCGGTTCAATCGGGTCGCCAGAGAACAACAAGGCAGGGTGCGTGCCATCTTCAACGGTTTCGGCAATGACGATGAACTGGCCGTCGTTGAGCCGGATGAGGCTTTCGGCACCTTTATTTTTTGGCCATGTCTGCATGGCAGCTGGGCGGACAATGCCAGTGGAACGCGCAAAGGAGCCTGAATATCGCCGAATAGCATGATGGGCCTCAAAGCTCACCCAGAACTGGCCGCTTTCCGGGTCATAGGCAATGCCCTCACTATCTCGGTCTTTATAGCTGGTGTCTGGTCCATCTAAACCGGGCAGAGGGGCAATGAACGGCCGATCTGTGCGGGTATCGTCGGTCAATCCGAAACCAATGATGGTGCCTGCGTCGCTGATGCCTGCAAAGCGGCCATCCTTCAGTGTCGTGAGCGCCGAAATTCCTCCAAAATCGTCATTTCGGCTGCGCAGTTCCCATGCAGCTATAAATTCCAGACCCCCGACCTGTCGCAGGGCGGGTTTGTCCGGATTCAGTGCCAATGGCTTAAGCGAGATATCTTGGCTGTCGCTCGGGTAAACGGTTCGGATTCCGCCAACGGCAAATATGGCGAGCCCGATGCCCAGCGCGAGACGCGTAATCTTCGGTGACATAAAACTCCCAAGCGCGTTCATCATCTGCGAGCTGAATATGAACAGATGATAACAGACACATTCAGCATTCGGTCAATCACGGCTGTTCATAAGGCAATTATTGGCAAAGCAAATCGCCGAATTGCCCAATCCGGGCCGAACCTGAAAACAAAGGAGTATCGAACGTGAGAAATTTGAAAAAAAGCATCGGTGCACTGGTACTTGCAGCGACGGCCATAACCGGATTTTCCGCGACGCCGGCATTGGCCCGTAACGGTGATGACGATGGCTATTACAGCCGTGGCGATCGCTATGACCGTGGCGACCGTTATGAGCGCAATGATCGTCGGGAATATCGCCGAGGTGACCGCTATTATCGCAATAATGCCTATCGCAGCAATTCGCGGTGCGACAACGGTACAGGCGGTACGATTATCGGTGCGGTAGCAGGCGGCCTGCTTGGTAACGAAGTCGCACGCCGTGGCAATAAAACCGAAGGCAGCATCATTGGTGCAGCCGTAGGCGCCTTGGCCGGTCGGGCCATCGACAAGTCGGACAGCAACTGCCGTCGCTATCGTTAGAATTCAGGAATTTCGTCCGGATGTGATCCCTGAACCTTATTCGCATCCGGACGGAACCGAATATTGGACTATTGCCTGATATTCATGAGCCAGCCTTCAACTGAGGGCTGGCTTTTTCGTTTCAACTGAAACTTGTCTGCCTGCGCTTTATCCGGCAAAGCGCCGCAATGACTTCATCGCTCGAATCCGTACGCACCGCCATCCGGCCCTTCCATCGCAAGTCTGAACCCGAAGTGCTGGCGCCATTGGTGGTCGCTGCAACTCTTGATGGCACAGCGCGGGCAGAGGTTGTGCACACAGCGCGAGGCCTGCTGGCCGATTTGCGCAAGGTGCAAGCCGATGGCTGGGTGAACCAGTTTCTGCAGGAATACCGCTTGGGTACAGAGGAAGGGACGGCGCTTCTTTCGCTTGCTGAAGCATTTTTGCGTGTGCCGGATCCCGAGACTGCTGACTTGTTGATTGCCGACAAGCTTACTGAAGCGGAATGGGGCAACCATAAGGGGCAATCATCGAGCTTGCTGGTGAACAGCGCGACTTGGGGACTAGTCCTTGGCAAAGCAGTTTTGGGTGACAGCACCAGTTCGCTGAAGCGCTTAATTGCAAAAGCCGGCGAGCCGTTCGTGCGGCAGGCCGTTGGCGCGGCCATGCGCCTTATGGGCCAAGTATTCGTGATGGGTCGCGATATTGATGAAGCCATCAAGCGCATGGAGTCAAAAGACAACCGGGGTTTTACGGCCAGCTTTGATATGCTTGGCGAAGCTGCACGCACCAAAAATGATGCAGAGCGATATTTCGAATCCTACGTCGCTGCCATAGCTGCAGTCGGTCGCAACGCGGCGCGCGGTCATAGCGTTTCGGTAAAATTGTCGGCGCTGCACCCGCGGTATGAAACCGCGCAAAGCGCGACCTGCGTTCCGGAGCTTGCTGATATGGTTGCGCAATTGGCCCGGTCCGCTGCGTCGCTTGGTGTGCAACTCACGATTGATGCCGAAGAAGCCGCACGACTGGAGATGAGCCTCGACATCATTGAACGCGTCGCACGTGATCGTGAACTGCGTGGCTGGGATGGTTTGGGCATGGCGGTGCAAGCGTATTCCAAACGCGCCCGTCCCGTCATCGCCTGGGCCAATGCCTTAGGAAGCGAAACCTCACGCATCATGCAAGTGCGTCTCGTCAAAGGTGCCTATTGGGACAGCGAGATCAAGCATGCGCAGGAGCGGGGGCTAAGCGACTTCCCGTTGTTTACGCGAAAGCCGGCGACTGATGTTTCCTACCTCGCATGTGCGAAAGATATGTTTGAAGCGCCCAAGATTCGCCCAGCTTTTGCAACGCATAACGCGCTTACCGTTGCGACGATTTTGCAATGGGCAGGAGACAATCGCGACTTCGAATTTCAGCGGTTGCATGGCATGGGCGAGGGACTGTTTGAACGTCTCGTGCGCGAAGACGGCTATCAGTGCCGCACTTATGCTCCCGTAGGCGGACATCGCGACTTGCTGGCTTATTTGGTTCGCCGACTGCTGGAAAATGGCGCCAACAGCAGTTTCGTACACCAACTGGCGGACCAATCTATTAGCGAGGATGAACTGCTCGCCGATCCGGTAGAAAAAATCATGGCGGTTGGTGGTACCGGGCACCCAGCCATCGCAGCGCCCGCCGATCTTTTCCAGCCCGAGCGAACGAACAGCCTTGGTATCGACCTTGATGATGCACTGATCTTGAAAGAAACGGCTGCCGAGATCGCGCTGCCGCTTCAGCTAGGCAACCAAACGACGGTGTCTCCTCAACAGGCTGTGACGACGGCGCTTTCAGCCTACCCCGCATGGTCGAATACCCCAGTGGAGGAACGCGCAGACTGTCTGGATCGACTGGCCGACCTGTTGGAGGCCAACCGCAGCCGGTTGATGGCTATTGCGGTTCAGGAGGCGCGCAAAACGATTCCTGACGCGCTGTCGGAAGTACGCGAAGCTATTGATTTTTGTCGTTATTATGCCGCACGGGCACGAACCGATTTGATACCCGTCGAACTGCCGGGCCCGACGGGCGAACGCAATGTTCTGCGGCATGAAGGTCGAG
Organism: Sphingorhabdus sp.; assembly: GCA_046290915.1. Lineage (GTDB taxonomy): Bacteria > Pseudomonadota > Alphaproteobacteria > Sphingomonadales > Sphingomonadaceae > Sphingorhabdus_B. Next base: position 505 of record JBKBTH010000203.1, on the reverse strand, counting down.
GTGTTTGGGTTGCTATCGCCCCGTGGAATTTCCCGCTCGCGATATTTTTGGGTCAGGTCGCGGCTGCATTGGTCGCTGGCAATACCGTTGTTGCTAAGCCCGCTCCTCAGACGCCAGCCATCGGCCAACTGGCAGTGGCGCTGGCACATGAAGCTGGGGTTCCCGAAGATGTGCTCCAGATTGTTACTGGTGGTGGCGACATTGGCGCTGCGCTGACCGCCGATGTGCGTATTTCGGGTGTCGTGTTTACGGGGTCCGTCCCTACTGCAAAGGCCATTGCACGCAATTTGCTCGCAAATGACGCGCGGCCACTGGTGCCGCTGATTGCGGAAACCGGCGGTCTGAATGCCATGATTGTCGACTCCACCGCTTTGTCCGAACAGGTTGTGCGCGATATCATCCTGTCTGGTTTCCAATCAGCAGGGCAGCGTTGTTCCGCGTTGAGGGTATTGCTTCTGCAGGAGGATATTGCAGAACGTACGCTTGAGATGCTCTGCGGTGCGAT
>JBKBTH010000202.1:0-4325 GCA_046290915.1 Sphingorhabdus sp. | reverse complement strand
TCTGTCTCGCCATCTGCACAAATTGGAACATGGCTCCCGACGGGTTCAGTACCTAAATTTGACCTGACGCTTCGGCTATACCATCCATCTGCGATGACGATCAAAAGCCCGGAGAAGGCGCTATTGCCAACGATTGAACGCAAGGAGTGCGCATGATGCGGCGTTGGATATTTCCAATATTGTCAGGGGCCGTCTTGGGCTTTGGGGCCTATCAGGCGACATTGTTGGCCACGCCGTTTGCGCTGATGCAGGCAGCGCTGATGAAAGTCGGCACGCAGGGGCCAGCCAACCAATTTGCGTTTTCGCCCATGGCGACGGCTGAAAACCAGACTATCGTCCGGCCAAGTCCGGACCTTTCTTACTCCACCTGCGTGTTTGATGTGTCCAAGGGCCCAGTACTGGTCGATGTGCAGCCTGTGCCCGGGCATTATTGGTCCGTGAGCATATTCGATGCCCGAACAGATGTGGCCGCGGTACGCAGCGACAGGGACACCAAGGGCAAGGCTGCGCGGCTTGCGCTTGTGAAAGCAGGACAGACGGCACCAGCGGGTTATGAACCCGTGCGCGTCGGCTATGATAGGGGATTGGTATTGATTCGGATCCTCGTCGCCCCGGCGACCACATTTCCATCGGTTGACGCTATCCGACGAAAATCATCCTGCAAGCAGGTTTGAAGGTCAAATTAGGTATTGCACAACTGAGGTCATCACCCTAATAGCCGCCTTCCAGTGCACCCGTAGCTCAGCTGGATAGAGCATCAGACTACGAATCTGAGGGTCGGGCGTTCGAATCGCTCCGGGTGCACCACTTTCCTACATCACTGCCTACCAGTGCTGCCTTTTGGTAGTGGACACTAGCGTGTTGTCGTAACCTCGACAGGTTGGGTACCAAAGCGGCGACGAAGCGCTTGCGGATTTCCACTTCACTTTGCAGCCGCATGATCCGGCGTTGTTCGCCGATACTTGGAGTTGTGGGCGAAGCATTGCAGCCAATGATGATCCCTCGCGCGTCCGTCAGACGGGCGTCAGCTTGTCGCGCCCTGTTGAACCTCGTGAAATAATCCGGACCGATATTTGCACCCAAAGCGACATCAACGCCGCATTTCAGTCGACAAGTGACGAGCGCGAAGTCACAGATTTGTCGAACGGCTGTTTTGATTTTCAGTGATAACCGATAGCCCATAGCCAAACGAATATTTTGCACGGGAGCGCAAGGGAACACGATGGATAATGATATTTTTGAACAGTTTATCGAGCAACTGCAGCGCTACATCCGCGAGCGGCTTATCCCTGCGGAAAAGGAAGTGCTCGAAACGGAAATGATTCCGGAGGCGATCATGGCCGAAATGCGGGAACTCGGCTTGTTCGGCCTGACTATTCCTGAAGAATATGGCGGCGCAGGCATGAATATTCAGCAATATATTCGTACCATGCGTGAATTCAGCTACGCAATGCCGTGCTTTCGCTCGGTTACCTCAATCAATGTGGGAATGGTGTGTTCGGCGTTTAAAAATGGCGGAACTGATGCGCAAAAGGCCGAATGGCTGCCGCGCTTGGCCGCTGGCGAGATTGCATCCTTTGGTTTGACAGAGCCAGGCTCTGGTTCAGACTCCGCCGCCATGCAGACCATAGCCGTTAAGTCAGGTAATGGCTGGGTATTGAACGGCACCAAGCGTTATATCACCAATGCGCCATTCGCTAATGTGGCGTTGATCATGGCGCGGACAAGCAAAGAAGCCTTGCCCAAAAATGCGCATGTTTCTGCCTTCATCGTGCCCATGGACACAGCCGGCATTAGCGTTGGCAAGTCCGACAAGAAGATGGGGCAGGCCGGAAGCCACATTTCAGATATCATCATGGAAGATGTGAAGTTGCCTGCCGACGCCATATTGGGCGGTGAGGAAGGCAAGGGCTTTGCCTTTGCGATGCGGAGCCTTGACAATGGGCGTATGTCGGTCGGTGCTGCCGCCACGGGTTATGCCCGTCGTGCGCTCGACAGCGCGCTGCGTTACGCCAATGAACGCAAAGCTTTTGGCGAGCCTATTGCGAATTTCCAGCTCATCCAGCAAATGCTCGCAGATAGCGACATCGAAATATATGCCGCCGAATGTATGCTTGACGATGCCGCGCGGCGCGCTGATGCCGGCGAAAATGTGCTTCGCAAGGCAGCGGCGGCGAAGGTATTTGCAACCGAAATGTGCGGGCGTGTGGTGGACCGTGTGGTTCAGATCTACGGCGGTGCGGGATATCTGGCAGAATATGATGCCGAGCGCTTCTACCGTGACGCGCGGATCTATCGTATTTATGAAGGCACCACGCAAATCCTTCAGCTTCAGATTGCCAAGCATATGCTGCGCGAATGGGCGGCTCAGGCCTGATTCATGTATAATTTGCTGGATGGTCTCAGGATTATCGAGGCGTCGTCCTTTGTGGCGTCGCCGACGGCTGGGTTGTATTGCGCGCAATTTGGCGCGGAGGTCATTCGCGTGGATCAGGTGGGCGGTGGCCCAGATTATCATCGTTGGCCGGTAACAGACGCAAATGACTCGCTTTACTGGGAAAATTTAAACCGGGCCAAGAAGTCAGTCGCGCTTGATTTATCGAGTCCGCAGGGGCGTGAATTGCTGCAGGAGCTGGTGCGGGCGACTGGTCAGTTCATCACCAATTTTCCCGCCGACGGTTTTCTGTCGCACGCAAAATTGGCTGAAGGACGGACTGATCTGGTCACCGTTCGGATTATGGGTTGGGCCGATGGAGCGCCTGCACTCGATTATACCGTGAATAATGCAGTGGGTTATCCCATGATGACGGGGCCGGGACCTGATCCGGTCAATCATGTGCTGCCCGCATGGGATTTGCTAAGCGGTGCTTATGCCGCCTTTGCCATGCTGGCGGCGATCCGGCGGCGCGAACAGACTGGCGAGGGCAGCGAGGTGCGCATTCCATTGTCCGATGTCGCCATCGGTACAGTTGCCAATTTGGGCGGCATCGCAGAAGTGCTTCATAATAATGCCAATCGCCCGCGACTTGGCAACGCAGTCTATGGCCTGTTCGGGCGCGATTTTGTCACCAAGGACAATGTGCGCACGATGATCGTCGTCGTCACGCATCGGCAATGGGCGAATTTGCTTGGCGCGCTTGGCTTGGATGCTGCAGTTGAAGCGATAGAAGCAGCACGCGGGGTTAGCTTCGCCAAAGATGATGGCCTGCGCTTTGCGCATCGTGACGCCCTTTATCCATTATTCGAACAAGCGATTGGCGCGCTTGATCATGCCGCGATGGCCGCAACGCTTGATGCGGCAGGCATCGTTCATTCGGCCTACCGAACCATGCTGGATGCAGCCCATGATCCACGTCTGGTCAGCAACAACCCGATGTTTACAGCATTCGATGCCAATCCTTCGGGATTCAGCTATCCTGCCGCAGGAGCATTTGGAACGATACCGCAGATGGAGCGCAGCGATGCCGAGGGCGCGCCACGAAATGGGCAACATAGCGAAGAAATTTTGAGCAACATGCTCGGCCTCTCATCGGGTGAAATTGCCCGTCTCATCGACTCTGGAACACTAGGAATTGCCAAATGACCACACTTCGCCGTGCAGCCATCGTTGCCCCAATCCGTACGCCCGTTGGCAAATTTGGCGGGGCGCTCTCGTCGTTAAACGCTGGTGAGTTGGGCGGCATAATATTGAAGGCGCTTGTCGAGCGCACAAAGATTGATCCGTCGCGCGTGGACGATGTCGTCTTCGCGCAAGGTTACGGCAGCGGGGAGGCCCCATGCATCGGACATTGGGCATGGCTGGCGGCTGGCTTGCCCATTGAAGTGCCCGGCTACCAAATCGACCGGCGCTGCGGTTCCGGTCTTCAGGCGATCGTCAATGCCGCGATGATGGTCCAAACCGGCGTGAGCGATATGGTGGTCGCGGGTGGGTGCGAAAGCATGTCGAATGTGGAGCATTACACGACAGACATTCGCAAAGGTGTTCGGGCGGGCAATCTAACATTGCACGACCGGTTGACGCGCGGACGCGTGATGAGCCAGCCCGTCGAACGCTTTGGCGTGATTTCGGGTATGATAGAAACGGCTGAGAACCTCGCCAAAGACCATGAGATCAGCCGCGAAGCATGTGATGCTTACGCGGTCCGTTCGCACCAGCGCGCGGCTGCGGCATGGGCGAATGGCTTGTTCGATGATGAAATGGTTCCAGTGAGCATCGCGCAAAGAAAAGGTGACCCAATCGTTTTCGACCATGACGAGGGCTATCGCGCCGACGCGACGCTTGAGACAATGGCTGCGTTACGCCCGCTCGAGGGCGGGGTTGTCAC
>JBKBTH010000201.1:0-4335 GCA_046290915.1 Sphingorhabdus sp. | reverse complement strand
CGGGATGGGTGAGGCAGAGTTCATCCGCAGCATCGCGGATACTTTGATGGCGGGTTGCTGCCTCAAACCCCTTTAGCGCCTTTAACGGCGGCAACTGCTTTAAATCAATCTTCGGATGCATCGCCACTCCCTCCCCGGATTCGCGCTGTCATATGAAAGTAGCACAGCCGAAAAGGACTGGTAAATAAAATTAACGCATGCTTTTTGCGTCTTCCAAGATCATAGCGGCGCCCTTTTCGGCGACCATGACCGTTGGGGCGTTCGTGTTACCGGATGTGATTGTTGGAAATACGGAGGCGTCGATGACGCGCAGGCCCTCCACACCATGCACACGCAAGCGGACATCTACCACGGACGTTGCTGCGTCCGGCCCCATCATGCAGGTGCTTGTTGGATGATAGACGGTATCGGCACGTGCGCGAAAATCCGCAAGAAGTTCCTCATCGCCATCGATGTGCTGGCCAGGGATAAGCTCTTCAGTGATGATATCCGCAAGCGGCTTCGTACGCGCAAGTTGCTTCAACAATCGGTTGCCCGCCAACACATCGTCAATGTCTGTTTGCGTTGCGAGATAGTTCGGGTGGATGATCGGATATTTGGCTGGGTCGGCGCTAGCGAGCTCGATATGCCCCCGACTGGTTGGACGACAGGGGTTATGCGATAGCAGAAACGCCGAGAATGGATCCGGGTTCAGCAGCTTCCGTTCCGACAGGGGCGTTTTCGTGTAACTGACTGGACTGAAATATAGCTGCAAATTCGGGTGCGTTTTCGTCGCATCGCTGCGCACAAAACCCCCGCTTTGATTGACGCTCAACGACAGCGGCCCGGCCCGGTCCGCCATATAGCGTAATCCCGCGCGAATTTTACCCAAGAACGGGTGCAGCATATCGTTCAGCGTTGCGGTGCGAACTTTGTAGAAATAGGACACGGCAATATGGTCCTGCAAATTGCGGCCTACTGCCTTGGCATCGACAATCGGTTCGATACCCACATTTTTCAGATGGCCCGCATCACCAATACCCGACAGCATCAGCAGTTGCGGCGAGTTAATTGCGCCTCCAGCCAGTATCACTTCGCGCCGCGCCTTTGCCTCTAAGCTTGCGCCTTTGCACGTATACGCAACACCCACCGCGCGCCGTCCGTCAAACAATATGCGCGTTGTGTGCGCCCGCGTCTTCAGTTTAAGATTTGCACGCTTTCGCACCGGATGCAGAAACGCGTTCGCCGTGGAAGCGCGCCAGCCGCCGCGGGTGTTGATTTGATAATATCCGACGCCCTCGGGCTTACAACCGTTGAAGTCACTACTGGCGGGCAGGCCCAATGTCTGGGCGGTTTCAATAAAGCTGCGGCAGATAGGATGGGCAAACGGCGAGATATCGGTGACATGCTGTGGCCCGCCCCGGCCATGATGTGCGCTATGCCAATCGAAATCTTCGGACTTTTTGAAATAGGGCAGCACATCGTCCCAGCCCCATCCATCGTTCCCCAAGGCCTTCCAGTCATCGAAATCATGCGGTTGTCCGCGGACATAGACCATGGCGTTGATGGAACCCGAACCGCCGATTACTTTGCCGCGGGGCCAGTAACTCCGCCTGCCGCCGAGCGCCTCGACTGGCTCGGTGTCGTACATCCAGTTGATCCGCTTATCAAAAAACGTGCGGCCATAACCGATCGGCATCTGAATCCAGATCGACATATCACTTCCGCCTGCTTCAAGCAGAAGGACAGTGTATTTGCCATCCTCGGTAAGACGATTGGCCAGCACACAACCCGCCGTGCCTGCGCCGACGATGATATAATCAAATTCCTCGGTCACTGGACGGGGTGCTGCGTCATTTCGAGGTGGAGCATATTGCCGGTATACGGATTGGCCCGCGCAACGTCTTCATTCAGTTCGACACCAAGTCCCGGTGCCGTCGGGGGAATGACATGACCCTCTTCAAAGCGGATCGGCGTTTTCAAGATGTCGCTGTGAAAGCCACCCCACGTCTCAATGCTCTCAAGGATCAGGAAATTAGGTGAGCACGTTGCGATTTGGATATTCGCAGCTCCAACGATTGGGCCGCAATAGAGGTGCGGTGCAATTTGCACATGATCAACTTCCGCTAGCGCGGCAATCTTCTTGGCTTCCAACAAGCCACCCACCCGTCCAAGGTTCATTTGTAATATTGCTGCAGCGCCCGCCTTCAAAAGCCGCGCAAAATCATATTTCGTGGTGAGGCGTTCGCCCGTTGCAATCGGGATCGAAGTTGCGCGTGCCACTTTCGCCATTTCTTCCGGCGCGTCAGGCGGAACGGGTTCCTCCAACCAGAGCGGATCAGACGCCTCAAGCCGCTTGGCCAAACGAATGGCCCCTGCAGCGGTCATCTGGCCATGGGTGCCAAAAAGCAAATCTGCCTTGGTTCCAACGGCGTCCCGCAACTGCCGCGCAAATCGATCACAAAGATCAAGCGCCTCCAGGGACAATTGCCGTCCGTCAAACGCAGAATATGGACCAGCAGGATCAAATTTAAGCGCAGTGAAGCCCTGCGCCAAATATTCGGCGGCCCGTTCGGCGGCGAGGTCCGGGTCGTGATACACATCACTTTGATCACCAGGCCGCGGGTAAATGTAGGTATAGGACCGCAACCGTTCGTGGACCTGCCCGCCGAGCAGCTTGTAAACCGGCTTGTTGGCCTCCTTACCAATGATGTCCCAGCACGCCATTTCGAGCGCGGACAACACGCCCATAAGCGTTAGGTCCGGGTGCTGCGTAAAACCGCTGGAATAGACCCTGCGCCACATTGTTTCGATATCGTGCGGATCATTGCCCGCAACATAACGCGCGAAGACATCCTCTATCATTTTGGCAACAAGATGCGGTTCGAACGGAACGCAATATGCCTCGCCAATACCCGACACTCCGCTGTCGGTCGTCAGTTTCACGAACACGAAATAGCGGCCACCAAAATGCGGTGGCGGATTGCCAACGACGAAGGTTTCGATGTCAGCTAGTTTCATGAAGCGCGGAACCCGCTGATCGATTTGATCTCAAGGAAATCACGGACACCAAATTCGCCATATTCACGGCCGTTGCCCGACTGTTTATATCCGCCAAATGGCGCCATATAGTCCTGGCTGGTCCCATTGATACTTACGCCGCCCGCCCGCATTGACCGCGAAACACGGCGCGCGCGCTCTAAGTCGCCAGTCTGCACATAGGCATAGAGGCCGTATGGCGAGTCATTGGCGATCGCTATGGCATCGGCCTCATCCTTGAATGGAATGAGCACCAAGACCGGGCCAAACACTTCTTCTTGCGCAATGCGCATCTTGTTGTGAACGCCTGCAAAAACGGTGGGTTTCACATAATAGCCGCGATTAAAACCATCGGCCCTGCCTGTGCCTCCAGCAACAAGCTGTGCACCTTCATCTATCCCGACCTCGATTAGCCCCTGTATCTTGTCATAATGTGCTTTGCTGACAACCGGGCCATAATGCGGGCCCTTGTCCATCGGGTCGCCAAGCTTTGCGTCGTTTGCAACGCGGGCTGCGATGGCCACCGCTTCGTCGTAGACCGATTGGTCGACAAGCATGCGTGTCGGCGCGTTGCATGACTGTCCGGTATTTCCAAAGCAATGCAGCACGCCGCGAGTAACTGCGGCCTCCAAATCACTGTCGGCAAAGACGATATTGGCCGATTTCCCGCCCAGTTCCTGCGCGACACGCTTGACCGTATCTGCAGCATTTTTGGCGATCTGTATGCCTGCGCGCGTTGAGCCGGTAAACGAGATCATATCAACTTCAGGATGGCTCGTCAGCGCGTCGCCGACGGAAGCGCCCGTGCCATGGATCATATTGAACACGCCTTTGGGGAAACCTGCCTCGTCGACTATTTCGGCAAACAACTGTGCAGACAGTGGCGCCATTTCACTTGGCTTCAGGACCATCGTGCAACCCGTAATCAACGCAGGGCCGACCTTGCATACGATCTGGTTTATTGGCCAGTTCCAAGGCGTAATCAGTACGCAAACGCCAATGGGTTCGTGAACAACGATGCCGTCCTCACCGACATCATATTCCCAGGTCATTTCGCGCACGGCCTTAACCGTTGCACGCAAATGGCCGGGGCCGCTTTCCGCCTGGGCGTCATGAGACAGATCATATGGCGCGCCCATCTCGGTCGAAATGGCGGTCACCATTTCATCGTAGCGCCGCTCGAAAATAGTGATCAACTTTTCAACCAACGCGATGCGATGCTCAAGCGTCGTCGCAGCATATCCGTCAAAAGCAGCGCGTGCCACTTTGACCGCCACGTCCACATCATCATGCCCACAAACAGCAACGACAGCGCAG
>JBKBTH010000200.1:0-4351 GCA_046290915.1 Sphingorhabdus sp. | reverse complement strand
AGCGAAATGCGCAACGAGCGCGGTGAGACGGTTACCGACGTCGTCAGCGAAGGCATGGACGTTAAGGTCAAGGTCCTTGAAATCGACCCACGCGGTAAGGTTCGCCTTTCGATGCGCGTCGTAGATCAGGAAACCGGTGAAGAACTGGAAGACACACGCCCGCCACGCGAAAAGAGCGAGCGCAGCGATCGTGGTCCCCGTCGTGAAGGCGGCGGTGGCGGACGCGGCGAAGGCCGTGGCGATCGTGGCCCACGCCGTGATGGCGGTGGACGCGATGGTGGTCGTGGCGAAGGCCGTGGCGACCGTGGTCCACGCCAAGAACGTTCAGAAAGCGGAAACAACGGCGGGGGCGATCCCGACCATGTTCCTGCGTTCCTGAAGGACTAAGCCCAAGCGGCATACAGAACATCCTGCAAAAGGATTGGAGAGGAAAAGGGGTCGCTGCGGTGGCCCCTTTTTCGTTGTGGGCTTTCAGCGTTGCTGATCAGTGTATCTGGTTGCTGATGAACCCTTCACGCGTTCAGTTCATGCGCGATACAGCATCTCGCACTATCATGCGCAAAACCCTTGGCGACGGCCGCAAGAGTATCTAAGGACAATCCCATGAACAGAAAAATCCTTGTGTCTGCTGGCTTGCTGGCTTCGGTTTCCATGCTTTCCGGTTGCGCCGCGCTTGGCCTTGGTGGCGGTGGCGCAAAGCCCGGTAGCAATACCCGCTATGTCGCACGTGACGTCAACACGCTGTATGCGGCGGCGAAGGATAAGCTGGATAACAAGCAGTATGAAGTTGCTGCCGCCTTGTTTGACGAAGTCGAGCGTCAACATCCGTATTCGCCATGGGCACGCCGGGCCCAGCTGATGAGTGCGTTCAGCTATTACATGGCGCAGAAATTCAACGAATCGATTCAATCATCGCGCCGTTTCCTGTCGATCCATCCAGGTAACAAAGATGCTCCTTATGCATATTATCTGATTGCGCTGTCTTATTACGAACAGATTAGCGATGTGACGCGCGATCAGAAGATTTCGGAGCAGGCATTGGCCGCCTTGGGCGAAGTGCAGCGCCGCTATCCCAATTCGCGATACGCGGCTGACGCCACGTTAAAGATGGATCTCGTCCGTGACCATTTGGCGGGTAAGGAAATGGAAATCGGCCGTTTCTACCAGCGTCGCGCGCTGTGGCTCGCATCGTCGCTGCGTTTCCGCGAAGTTGTCGACAAGTTTGACACCACAACGCACGCGCCAGAGGCTTTGTACCGCCTGACGGAAAGCTATTTGGCTATGGGCGTGCCTGAAGAAGCCAAAAAAGCAGCAGCTGTGCTTGGTGCTAATTACCCCGGTAGTGAGTGGTATCAGCGGGCATATGACCTGATGCAGAAGAACGCGCCCGCCGCGTAATGCCATGTTAACGGGGCTTTCGATCCGCGATGTGGTGCTGATCGAGGCGCTGGACCTTGAATTTGCAAGCGGCCTTGGGGTGTTAACCGGGGAGACTGGCGCTGGTAAGTCGATCTTGCTGGATGCGCTGGGCCTCGCGCTAGGCGCGCGGGCGGATAGCGGCTTGGTACGCGCAGGTGCGGACAAGGCGCAAGTTACTGCCAGCTTTGATGCACCCGCCAATGTGGTCGCTTTGCTTGGTGAAAATGACATTGAAATTGACGTAGGCGAACCGCTGCTGATCCGCCGTTCGGTGAAGGCAGATGGTGGCAGTAAGGCGTTCATCAACGACCAGCCTTGCTCTGCGGCTTTGCTGCGCGATGTCGGCGCATCGTTGGTCGAGATACACGGGCAGCATGATGATCGCGGCCTGCTAAACCCGCGCGGGCATCGGGCGCTGCTTGATGCCTTTGGCCGATGCGACACCGCAACAGTCGCTGCTAACTTTACGTCTTGGCATGAAGCGAAAGTGCGGCTTGATATTGCACGAGAAGCCTTGGAAAATGCGGCACGTGATCAGGAGTGGCTTGAACATGCCGTAACTGAGCTCGCTGCCTTCAACCCGCAACCTGGTGAGGAAGAGGAACTCGCCGGCGAACGGTCAGACATGCAAAAGGGCGAACGCATCGCCGAAGATTTGAAATCGGTTCTCGAAAGCTTCGATGGTCCAAAAAGCGGTCTCGCGCTTATTCGGTCTGCTGCACGCAAGCTTGACCGCTTGGCCGACGCCCATCCATTGCTGGCCGAAGCACTGACGTCGCTTGACCGTGCGGTGATCGAGGCAAGTGAAGCGGAGGACAAGTTGAATGCCGCAGCGCGGGCGATTGAGTATGAACCAGCGCGATTGGACGAAATCGAGGAGCGCTTGTTTGAACTGCGCGCGCTTGCCCGCAAGCACAACGTCGCCCCTGACGGCATCATTGCGTTGCAGGAGCGTTTGACCGCGCAGCTTCTGTCGATCGAGGCAGGCGGCGAGGGCCTCACATTGTTGGAGGCTGAGGTCGCTACCAAGCATGCCGCTTTTGTTACGTCAGCCACTACACTGTCGGAAACGCGACGGGCCTCAGCTGCGAAGTTGGATGCCGCCGTCAAGGTGGAGTTGGCGCCATTGAAGCTGGATGCCGCGCAGTTCCAAACAGCTGTGGAGCAGCTTCCCGAAGACCGCTGGGCCGCATCAGGCATGGACCGCGTCGAGTTCCTCATTTCGACAAACCCTGGCGCGCCATTTGCACCGCTGGCCAAGATTGCATCCGGCGGCGAGCTATCCCGCTTCATCCTCGCGCTGAAAGTGGCGTTGGCTGAAGAGGGCGGGGCAGCGACGATCATCTTTGATGAAATTGACCGCGGCGTTGGCGGCGCGGTGGCGGCTGCCATTGGCGAGCGGCTCTCGCGCTTGGCCCAACGTACGCAATTGTTGGCGGTAACGCATAGTCCGCAAGTCGCGGCCAAAGGCAAGGCGCATTATTTCATCGCGAAATCGAGCCAAGGCACGGTAACACGCACGGGTGTGGTATTGTTGGACAATGAAGCGCGCAGCCAAGAAATCGCGCGCATGCTTTCCGGCGCAGAGGTTACAGACGAGGCGCGCGCGCAAGCAAAGCGCCTGTTGGAGGTTGTGTGAAGAAGCTAAGTTTTGTTTTTGCCCTTTTGCTAACCGGGTGCGCGACGAGCGAGCCGGTAGCGTTGCCCGCCGATGGGTTTTTTCGGGAACTGTCCTTGCTTTGCGGTAAGTCATTTGAGGGCAAATTGGCGGCAGGCGATGACAGCGACGCCAGCTTTAAATTAGCGAAGATGCGGGCGCATGTCCGCGAATGCACATCGGGCGAAGTTCGGATCGCATTTGATGTCGGCGAAGATAAATCGCGCACATGGATTGTCAGCAAAACCGGCACCGGCCTGCGTTTAAAACATCGGCATATGTTAAAGGATGGGACCGAAGACCCTGTATCCCAATATGGAGGTGATACGGTGACCTCAGGCACCGTAATGCGGCAAGAGTTCCCGGCTGATGCCTTTTCCAAAGACATGTTTACCAAGGAAGGTCGAACTGTATCAAATGCCAATATCTGGGCATTTGAGATCATGCCGAAACAAGTGCTGACATATGAACTTGCAAGGCCGGGGCGGTTGTTCCGGGTGTCATTCGACCTGGCGAGGCCAGTTGCTGGAGCCAATGAGTGACAGAAGCAGACGCTGCCAACGAGCTCATGCGGTTGGCGAAACAGATTGCCCATCACAATAAGCGCTATCATGCCGAAGACACGCCCGAGATCTCAGACGGAGAATATGATGCTTTGGTGCGTCGAAATAACGCGCTTGAGGCCGATTTCCCGCACCTAGTGCGAGCGGATAGCCCGAATAAACTCATTGGTGCGTCCGTTGAGAGTTCTGGCCTTAAGAAAATTACACATGCCAAGCGCATGATGAGCCTCGACAATGCGTTTGAGGCGGGGGATGTACATGACTTCGTTGCACGTGTCCGGCGCTTTCTGAATTTGGCCGCCGACTCTGATGTCGCGTTGACGGCGGAGGACAAGATTGACGGCCTGTCGCTATCGTTGCGTTACGAAAAGGGCCAGCTGGTTCAGGCTGCCACACGTGGCGACGGCAGTGTCGGTGAGGATGTTACGGCCAATGTCGCCTATATCTCTGATATCCCGCATCAGTTGAGCGGCGATGTGCCCGACGTTTTCGAGATACGCGGCGAAGTCTATATGGCGAAGTCTGACTTTGCCGCGATAAACGAAGCGCAAAAGGCGAAGGACGGGAAGCTGTTTGCCAACCCGCGCAATGCAGCGGCGGGATCATTACGGCAAAAAGATGCCAAGGTTACAGCGTCGCGCCCATTGCGCTTTCTTGCACATGGTTGGGGCGAGGTCAGTGGCTTGCCAGCCGAAAGTCAAAGCGGCGTGAT
>JBKBTH010000199.1:0-4351 GCA_046290915.1 Sphingorhabdus sp. | reverse complement strand
GGGCCTTGCCCTGCGCGGTCTGATCGGGATCGGCTTGCTCGTCGACGAGTTTAAACTCGAGCTTGGCGGTCTTGCCGATCAATGCCTTCAGTGCTTCGGGATCATCCAATCCGGGAACTTGAACAACAATGCGGTTTTCACCCTGACGGATGATCGTTGGCTCAAGCGTGCCCAAGGCGTTGATACGGCGATCAATGACATCTTTTGCAGTGTCCATCGCTTGATCGAGCGCGGTCTCATTGCCTGCGCCTGCTGGTGTCAGGATCATACGGTTGCCGTCGTTGACCCCGATATTCCAATCGCGGCTACCCAGTGCGTTGCTGGTCAGTGGCAACAAAGCCTCGCGCGCGGCGTCAACTTGCGCGGGGCTATCGACTGTAAAACTCAACTGCCCGTTCGTGCGCGAAACCTCGGAAATCGCAATCCGCGGATCAGCCCGGCGCATTGCCGTCCTGACGCTATCTTCCAACGCTTCCAATCGTGTCTCGGCAAGCTGCGACGTATCTGCCTCAAGCAGGATGTGGCTACCACCGGCAAGGTCGAGACCAAGGTTGATCGTTGGCGTTGGCACATATTGCGCGACTTGCGCACGGATATGCATTGGTAGGACGCTTGGAATGGCAAAGAGAACACCCGTAATAATCAGGGTGTTGAGCATCCATACGCGCCAACGGGGAAAATCAAGCATAGGCTGGGTCCGAACGAACTGGGAAGACGGAATTTGGGGCCAGCATCACTGCTGTTCAACCCCGGCGGTTAATCGTTAGCAGCTTTCGTTCCGCGCGACTGGACATTGGCGATGGTCGATTTAACGGCCTTCACCCGCACATTCGGAGCAATTTCGACTTCAATATAATCTTCCGCAACTTTCGTTACCTTGCCCATCAAGCCACCTGCCGTAACGACTTCGTCGTTTTTCTGCACCGCGCTGATTTTTGCCTCATGCTCCTTGGCGCGCTTTTGCTGCGGACGAATGAGGAAAAGGTAAAAGACGACGAAGATCAAAAGCAGTGGGAACAGCTGAACAAAAAATGCCGAACCGCCCGCGCCACCAGCAGCAGCGCTCAAGATAACAAACTCCATCGGAAACCTCACAATTTAAAAAATAAGCGCCCAGTGCAGGCGCGGTCCTGAAACAATCGGGCGCGATTATCACCTGCACCCAACTGACGCAACGTCAAAGCGTCCAAACCGCGCTTGCTTTTAGGAAAGCAGCGCCATATAGGCGCGCTTCCACTGGCCTCTGCGAGGTCTTTGGCGGTCGGGACGTAGCGCAGCCTGGTAGCGCATCACACTGGGGGTGTGGGGGTCGCAGGTTCGAATCCTGTCGTCCCGACCAATTATTCCAAAAATCTCAATCCAAGACCACCGCAACGCGCCAGCGCTGCGGCTTTGCGTTTTTCACTTTCCTACAAATAACCATATTGGTTATTATTGTTGCGAAAGTGAGGACTCGACGCCAATGGAACATATTGACGAACTGATTGATGACCTGATTGCCCGCGAAGGAGATTATGTAAATCATCCCACAGATAGAGGCGGCCCAACACGCTGGGGCATTACCGAGGCAGTTGCGCGCCGGCAGGGTTATCATGACAATATGCGCCAACTCCCGCGGAATAAGGCGGCGGCGATTTACAAGCGCATCTATTGGGACGCGCCAGGCTTTGCCGATGTCGCACAGATTGCGCCCGAATTGGCTGCAGAGCTTTTTGATACCGGCGTCAACATGGGCACGGGAACCGCCACGGGTTTCCTGCAGCGCGCGTTGAACGCGTTAAACCGCAACGGGCGCGACTATGCGGATATCGCCGTCGATCGGAAATTGGGCCCTGCAACTTTACGTGCACTTTCATCGTTTTTTGATAAACGTGGCCCATCGGCAGAAACGGTCGTTTTGAAGGCCATGGATGCGCTGCAGGGCGCCCATTATGTCCGGCTGGCCGAGGCAAGGCCATCACAGGAAGCCTTTCTTTATGGCTGGCTATCGAACCGTATTGGATAAATCAAAAGGAAATAATCATGTCACTCATCGACGGATTGATTGGGCCCATTGCGCACATCATCGACAAGATCATTCCCGATCCCAAAGCGCGGGATGCCGCGAAGCTTGAGTTGATCAAGCTGCAGGGTAGTCAGGAGCTTGAGAATGTAAAAACACAGCTATCAGGCATTTTAGCCGAAGCGCAATCAGTAGACCCATGGACCAGCCGCGCGCGTCCAAGCTTTTTGTATGTGATGTACGCAATGCTGCTCTGGTCTATTCCGATGGGGCTGATTGCCGCTGTCCAGCCCGAAACCGCCGCCAATATTGCGGCGGGCATGAATGCTTATCTGAACGGCCTGCCCGAGCCATTATACGCCCTGTTTGGCACAGGCTATCTTGGTTACACCGTCGCGCGCCAATGGGGTATTTCGCGGGGTACAGAAAAATAGTTGCGCATGACGGCCTTCATCCGTTACGCCGTGCCACCCGCTAGGGATTTATGGGACTCAGGAGAACTAATATGAAGAAAGTTGTCGCAACTGTTGCTGCTCTCGCATTTACAATTTCGCTCGCTGCATGCGGCGAAGCTGGCGATAAGGCAGCTGAAGAAACCGCCGAAGCAGCCGACGCAACTGGCGAAGCTGTTGAAGCTGGTGCCGAAAATGCCATGACTGCTGCTGAAGGTGCAGCCGACGCGACTGCAGAAGCAGCCGGCGAAGCTGCTGACGCAACTGCCGATGCCGCCAAGGACGCAACAGCAGCAACCGGTGCCGCTGTTGAAGAAGCTGGCAAGGACATGAAAGAAGAAGCCAAGTAAGAGGCTTTTTCTCTAACGACATTAAGCCCGCCCTGCCCCGTGCAGCGGCGGGCTTTTTCGTGTCGTTTTACCTTATGCGAAGTCGGGGAATAAAGACGCCTTGGTCCGGACGGGATCTAAACCATAATGCCGCGCCAGCGCATCGCTGGCGAATTGTTCAAACCGCATAGTTGGCTTGAGATCGCGACCTTCATAGAGTTGTGATGCCTTCAGCCCCGGCCAATCGGCAACAATATTGCCGCCGTTCGCTAGCGCGCCACCAAACAGCATAGCTGCTGACGCCGTTCCGTGATCAGTGCCACCCGTGCCATTGAACGCGACCGTTCTGCCAAATTCCGTAGCAACCATCACCAAGGTATTGCTCCACTCGCTGCCAAGCGCATCGCGGAGTGCACCAATCAGTGCATCGAGCTGCTTGAGCGCGCCGTTCAGCCGTCCCTTTTGCTGAAAATGGGTATCCCAGCCATTAGTCTCCAACATCACCAAGCGGGCACCATTGGGGCCTTGCATCAGGCCCGCAGTCATCTGCCCCAGCGCAGCGCCGCCCTTTAACGCTTGATCGGCGGGTGCACCCGCCATGGCGTCAGCGGCTTGAGCGCCGCTCCATAATGCCGAAAGCTGCGCGTCCTCCGCATATAGATTGGTCAAGCGCGACATGAGATCGGAATTGACGTCGGGCATACGCGACGGGGCGTAGCTGTTCGCTGCAATTGGTCCACGCAGCGCAAGTGGCACCGATGGCGCGACCGCCAGACCTTTGGCATCATCGCGGGGCAGCAGCGTCAACAAGCGCCCCAGCCATCCGTCATCACGGCCGTAGGGCCGGCCTGCCCCTGATTCCAATATGTTCTGCGCATCAAAATGGGACCGCTCCCGATAAGACGATGCCATTGCATGTGCAAAGCTAGCTTGCTTCAGCGCAAACAACTTGGCGCTCTCGGTCATCGCCGGATGCAGCGTGAACATATCGTCTAGCTTGCTGCCTGTTGCTGCGTCCGCCGCCAAATCTCCACGCGCGCGCAGGAAATCTGGGTCACCCGTCGGCGCCAACGTGGCCAATCCGTCTGCGGCCCCGCGCTGGATGATGAACACAAATTTCTTGTTGGTGCCAGCCGCAGCCCATCCAGCTCCCGGGAAAGCCGCAACACCCAATCCCAAAACACCGGAAGTCACAAAATAGCGTCGGTTCAGCATAGCCCTATCTCCGCAAAAATTCAGGTGACAACAACATGAGCGCTAGCCCTTGCGAAGGACTCTCCGCGCGCGCGATGCTCTCCGCTGTCATCGTACCAAGCTGACCCGACAGAATGCG
This sequence comes from Sphingorhabdus sp., assembly GCA_046290915.1. Lineage (GTDB taxonomy): Bacteria > Pseudomonadota > Alphaproteobacteria > Sphingomonadales > Sphingomonadaceae > Sphingorhabdus_B. Next base: position 235 of record JBKBTH010000199.1, on the reverse strand, counting down.
CGGCGCGAGTGTGCGGGCATCCACACGGTTGGCGCTGCGTTCGGCCAATCGGCTAGCTATTTCCACACGCCGCATCAGCGCTGCACCTCCAGCCCAATTCTCGGTCGTGTCACTAAATCCGGCTGGCGATCCGGGTTTCCAGATGGGTTGCCCCAGTTGCGCCAGCAAGTTCACGCTTTGCCTGCTGTTCGGAAGCTCCCGGACGTTCAACGCGCGCAGAGATGAGATTACCCAA
>JBKBTH010000198.1:0-4355 GCA_046290915.1 Sphingorhabdus sp. | reverse complement strand
CTGTCGGTCAACAACGGGTTACCACGGAACAGACGGTTTGAATCTGTGTCGTAGAAGTTTTGGAAGATCAATTCGCGGAACTGCGGACGGGCAATTGTCTTTGACCCGCTCAACCGGAACTTCATCTGGTCGGTGATATCCCAAGTCAGCGTCGCCGCTGGCAACCAGTAGCTTTGCTTCAAGCTGGTTGACGCCAGTGATGCAGTCGGAACAATAAACACCTGAACCGGTGCCACCGACTGCGTTGCAGTTTCGTAACGTACACCGACATTCAAGCTAATTTCAGGCGTGATAAATGCTTGGACCTGACCATAGCCAGCGTGCGTAAGTAATCCGGCATCGAACACCGGGTTGGCTTCGTTGGTGTCAGTCAACGTAATGTTGTAGAAATCAATTACGTCAGGCTGCAACAAAAAGTCAGGGCGGAATAATGCGGATACCACGGGTGTTCCACCAGGAGCGGTGAACAAGAAATCGCGACGTTCAGTGCGACGTTGTGTGTCAGAATAGGCATAACCTACCGTACCCGTCAAATCTGGTGTGACCTTGAACGAAAGATCTAAGCTTCCCGACCAGAGGTTTTCATTCAGATATGAATAGCTCGCCTCAGCACTACCCTGCTGACCGTTATTCAGCCGGTTGATGAACACCTGACCAAAGGGGTCAGACGCTTGGTTGCTGCGATAATATTCGAAGCTCAATTCATCAGGCGCTTCGCGCTTGGAGTTGGCGTAGCCAACACGGAAGCTGAGGTTCACATCAGGTGACAATTTGAATTCGCCAACCAGTTGCGAATTGACCAGCTGGCGTTCATACCAGGCTGTATCTTGCTGCAGCAACGTCGCGGTCGGCGAAAGGTTCTGACGTGTACCTACGCCGATGCGTGCTTGCTTCAACGTGTCGCGGATGAAAACATTGGTCCAGCGCAACTTTTGTTCGCCAGCCTCTATCCCGAAACCAACAAGGCCGTTCACAACGATACGGTTATCCGTAATAACGCGCTGGAAGTCGAGTTCCTTCTGGCTCAGGTCTAGCGTTGAAGCAGTCTGCTGCAGCGTGTCGCGTGTGCGCCATTTGTTGCTGTAGCCTGCATTAAACAAAATGCCCATGGTGGCGTCGTCGCCAATTTCAAAATTTGTGCCACCGGTGAGGTTCGCCGAGCCGTTGGCTGGCAAATTATTGTCGCGCTGAACGACGGCATTGCGTCCAGTCACGAGTTGGCTTGCGATTGCCCGTGTATTGACGCCGCCAGCACTGATCCGTTGGCCGCTTGCTAGATATGACGCAAGTGCAGGCTTTAGATCGCGGTTACCGTTGTCAAAACCACTCCAGTCCATTGAGCTGCCATAATAAGTATAGCCAAGCCTGTTGGTTGTTTCACCGTTAACACTCACATCTGAGCTAAACGTGAGGAACGTTTCACGCGGAATCGCCTTGGTGGTTAGGTTGATCACGCCGCCGCCGAATTCGCCGGGGAAGTTCGCCGAATAGGTTTTTTGAACCAGCGACGAAGCGATGACGCTTGTCGGAAACAGATCCAGCGGAACAACGCGCTTCAGCGGTTCAGGGCTTGGAAGCGGCGAACCGTTGAGCAAGGCGAGCGAATAACGATCACCCAGACCACGGACATACACAAATCCACCACCGACAACACTTAAGCCGGTTACACGCGACAGGGCGCCAGCGATGTCGCCTTCACCCGTCCGTTCAATGTCCGCCGCGGAAAGCACCGAAACAACCTGTGGTGCGTTTTTCGATATATTGCGGTCGAGATAGCCGCGAACGACGATTTCTTCACCACCGATGGAGACATCAACTTCTTCTTCCGCCGGCTGTTCTGCCGTGTCTGCGGTATTGTTCTCTGGCGCTGGTTCGACGGCTTCGCTTGCTTCAGCTTCAGTAGGTTCAGCGCTTTGCGCGAACGCCATTGATGGCGAAACAAGTGCGGACGTTAAAAGCAACAGGCTGACTGCCCCCAATGGCTTCAACATTTTCATTCCCTTTTTCTTATTTAAAAAAGGGGTGGGGTGCCTGGCAAAGCCTGCACCCCACCCCAATCAATTACCGCCTATCAAAAGGTAGGGAGTGAGGTGCAGAGACCTGTTACGCTGGTACCAAATGCTGCGGTCGCGCTGTTGCATGTCCAACCTGCATACCAGGTGTCGTTCGCATCCCGAACTGCGCCGACATATGTCGTTGCATCGAAGAAGGCATTCAACGTGCTGGCGTTAAACGCCGTTACCGCTGTTTCGCTTGCACCATTGATAAACAACGACGCCAGGGTTGGCGCGAACGCGCTGTTGTTGCCGTTGCTGCCCGAACCAAACACGGCGGCAACTTCAGCGTCCGTCACACCGTTCGATCCACGAAACGCTGGCGTCCCACATTGTGCAACGACCGAGCGAATGACTGGTGCACCAACTTCATCAATAGCGGCGTTAACCGTTGCCGAAATTGTCTGCGGGCGGCTGATGCGCAAGCATGACGTGTTCGGGCTGGCGATGACACCATTGACCAGCGCGTAGTCAGTACCGCCGCGCAACAAAATTGCCGACAGGTTACCAATGTTGCTGCGCTGCAGGAATGTGAAGTTCGCAACGCGCGTGTTCTGACGCGGTGTGTTCGCATCCAAAGCGTTGTCAGAGTCAGCTTCGATGATCGAGTCACCGGCACCCTGACGCTGAACCGCAATCATGTACTGGATGTTCGCCTTAACACCGGTATCGGTATCAAGATTGTCATCGTCTGCACCCACGGCCACGAAATACTTCATGTTAACGCTGCCGCCAAAGAATTCGACCGCATCGTCCGAGCTGTTGAACGACTGAATGTGGTCAAGAACAGTTCCCGAGCCGACGCCGCCGGTTGTCAATGACTGAAGTTCCGAGTCACCCGAAAGTACGAAGCCAGAATAACGGATTTGAACATAGCTCAAACGCCCGCTGTTATCAGCCGAGTTGGCGCCGCCGTAACGGGCCGGATCAACCGCGCCTTCAACCTGACGCTCGCAAGCAACCGTGCCAGGCGTAGCCGCAGGCGCCAAGCAATCCGTGATTGGCGCGCGGCCGTTCAGCACAACGCCGCCCCACTGACCGATTGAGCTGTCAGTGTTTAAGCCAAGCACGTTGTCACGGCTTGTAAATACGATAGGGAGAGCTGCTGTACCGACCGCATTGAGGCGGTTGCCGCGGTTGACGTTCAACCACGATGTACCGGCGCCGCCGAAGACAACCACGCCGGGCGCAATCGTCAGCGTAACAGCTGTGTTTGTCGAAGCTGCGCCTTGGTCAGTACCAACGTCCACGCGGCCGCCAAGGCGGTACAAAAGGCCGGTTACTTTCGGCAAGGTGCTGCTTGTGTTGATCTGCGCAGGCAATGTGCAAACGCGATATGTACCCGTTGGGCCAGTGATCGTTCCGCTATCGGTCAAGCCTTGAGCGTCGGAAATCGTTGGGCAACCTGTTGCAGCCGTAATTGTCGCAGGTGGCGGTGGTGGCGGTGGAGGGGGCGGAGGCGCAGCTGGGTTGTTAATGGTGATGTTACCACCAGTACCTGGTGACGCGATATCATCTGCGCCACAACCGGTGACGATGGCAGCGGCTGCCGTCGCATACACGATCCCGCGCAATTTTGGGTTCAACATTCTAGATCTCCGCAACAATTAAGACTTGCCCGATTATAGGCAGAAGCAACGGTCCAGAATCGAATCAAGATAAGGCCCCACCCGTTGTCTCAGCCGCAATTAGGAGCGAGCTGTGACATGGCTGTGCTTATCATATTGCATTTAGAAGAATGTTTTGGGTCAGTTATGTGACAACCGCAGAGGATGCGGGTTGCAGCAAAAGGCCACGTCAATAAAAGCAAAAGGCGAGCCGTTGGGCTCGCCCTGTATATATAAAATGTCAGAACTTAAATTTGATCCCGCTTAATCCTGCTTAGCGCGTGGCAATCCGCATTTGCAGACCAGCAAAGGCTTTGCGGGCAGCATCCTTGGAATTCATGACGCGTCCGTCTGCGAGAACCAGGTCCACGCTCTCGCGGCTTTGCATGGCCGCTGAAAACATCGCCGATGCTTCGTCCATACGGCCCATGCGTGCATAAGCCCGGCCAAGATTAAGCAGCTTGGCTGGATCGTGCCGGCTCACTTGCTCGCTCGCCAATATTTGCGAAACTGCACGCTCATTATCGCCGCGTACAAGTGCCTCATAACCAATCGACCCCTTCGGATAGGCCGTTTCGCCGTTGATGTTAGGTTGGGCATGGGCTGCAACGCTCATCATGCCAGTTACCAAAGCGCCTAATAATAGCAGTTTCATTGGTTTTCTCCTTATCTCTGACCTGAATATGACACTTAT
>JBKBTH010000001.1:0-27711 GCA_046290915.1 Sphingorhabdus sp. | reverse complement strand
CACCGGATGCGCCAGTTCCAGTCAATGGTGCGATGGGCGGCAATGATATTGTCAATGCGTTTGCCAATGACGTGTTGAACGGTGGTCGGGTTGTCCCCGCCAACATCACAGCGACGGTAACGGCGCCCGCAACCCCGGCAACGCCTGGCGCACTGGTACCAGTCATGGATCCGGCAACAGGCTTTGTGGATGTTCCGGCAGGAACGCCCGCTGGCACCTATATGATTGAATATCAGATCTGCGAAAACCTGAATCCAGGAAACTGCGCGACCAGCAGTGTGACCGTTGTCGTGCAACCGCCCGTAATTGTAGCGAGCACTGATGCATCGCTGCCGGTTCGCAGCGATCTGGGTAATCCTGCCGCAGTGAACGCATTTGCCAACGATACGCTGAATGGCGTTGCTGTTGATCCTGCGCTGATTTTGGCAACGGTCGTCACTCCGGCGTCCGACCCCGGTGTTCAGCTTGATCCCGCTACCGGCAATGTATCCGTTGCCGCCGGTACACCAGCTGGAACCTATACGATCACGTATCAGATTTGCGAACGGCTTAACCCGAGCAACTGCGCGGTCAGCAGCGTGACCGTGGTGGTCGCTCCGCCGGTTGGCGCAATTTCGGGCACAGTCTATGAAGATATGGACGGTGACCGTGCAGTCGATCCCGGCGAATCCCGCCGTGCCGGTTGGGTCGTCGAAGTTATGCACAACGGTGTTGTGGTGGCATCGGTCATGACGGACGCGCAGGGCAATTATAGCGTGCCTGGCCTGCTGCATGGTGCCGGATACAGCATTCAGTTCCGCAATCCCGAAAACAATGTGGTCTTCGAACGCATCGAAAACGTCACCGTTAATCCGGGATCAACCGTGATCGACCAGAATTTGCCGATTGATCCTTCGGGCGTCTTCTATGACTCGGTAACTCGCCAGCCGATAGCGGGCGTCACGGCCCGCCTCGTCGATGCCAATGGTGTGGCTTTGCCCTCGGTCTGTTTCCTTGACCCGTCGCAGGCGAACCAGACCACCGGAGCCAGCGGCGAATATCGCTTTGATGTTGTTCCGGGTGCTGCGCCGCAATGCCCGGTAGGTGAAACAGTGTATCGCATTGTCGCAATTCCGCCTGTCGGTTATGCGCCCAATTCAACGGTGCTGCTGCCGCAGCCTGGGCCGTTTGATCCTACAGGTTTACCAGCGCCTGTCCGGATCAATCCGACCAACAATGCACCGACTGGTCCAAATCCGCCATTCTACCTCGATTTCCGTCTCACTTCGGGCGACCCGGACATTATCAACAACCACATCGCACTCGATCCATTCCTGTCGCGCACTCCACTGGTCGTCACAAAGACCAGCGTCAAACGTTCCGCTTCGGTTGGCGATATCGTTCCTTACGAAATCACCGTTCGAAACACTGAAAACGCCCAGCGCGCCGGTGTCGATGTTGTCGACATCCTTCCTGCGGGCATGAAATATGTGCTTGGCACGTCGGCTGTGAACGGCGCGCTGCAAGAGCCTGTCGCGACCAACAACAACCGCGAGCTAACATGGCGCGGCCAGATCATTCCTGCCAACGGATCAGTCAGATATAATCTGACGCTGATCGTCGGCGCAGGGGTGACCGGTGGCGAAAAGGTGAACACCGGCGTTGCCGAAAATGGTGCAAACGGAAACGAAATTTCAAACCGGGGAACTGCGGTCGTCACGATCACGCCCAATGCCGTCTTCGACTGCTCGGAGCTGTTGGGCAAGGTGTTCGAAGACAGCAATGGCAACGGTTATCAGGATGAAAATGAGCCCGGCGTCCCTGGCGTCCGCTTGGCAACAGTCAATGGCCAGTTGATTACGACCGACGAATTTGGACGTTACCATATCGCCTGCGCTGCAGTTCCCGATGCCCGCATCGGTTCTAATTTCGTGCTGAAAGTTGATACCCGAACTTTACCGCTTGGCTGGGATGTGACGACCGACAATCCACGATCAATCCGCCTTACACGCGGTAAATTTGGGGAGCTCAACTTCGGTGTCGCGCCGAAGCGGGAGAGTAACCCACCACCCGGAGTATCCTCCGCCAAATTTGAAGAGAAGGGGGAGTAAGGGTCATGAAAAAGCAACAGGTAAATCCCGTCCTGCATCAGGATTCATATTCCAACTGGAATGTTCGTACATCAATGCTCGCCATGTTGGCAGCCGCCGCTCCAGCGGCCGCCCACGCCGGAACCGAAGCGTCAACTGCCGTGCCAGAAGCATCCGCATTCGTGTCGAACGCAACTCAACCTAAGATCACTTTTGTGCGGGGCACCGGGGTGCAATTGCAGCAATCGTCATCGGGCGTTGCGATTGCGGCCGCTACCGCATCCCCGTCTGAGGCATCTGTCGTCACAGGGGCCGCTGATCATCGCAACATCATTTTTGTGCCGGGCACTGGCTTGCCCGGTCCTGCAACCGGACCAACAGCGCAAATGACATCAACATCGAACGTGGTGGGTGCATTGCCGGTTGCCGGGCCGCGCAACGACGCAGTGCAGACAGCTCCCATAAATCATGCTTCACAGCCGCAACCGACAGTGCCCGGAGTTGCAAAAGCAAATCATGTAACCGAAAATTTCGCGTTAGTCGAAAAATCAGGATACGGCAGCCACACCGATGGTCCTGCGGCACAAAATAGTGACGGCTTTGACATCAGCTTCCGTGCCGACACGCTCGTCGTGACCCCTGTACTGAACGTCGGTCTCGTCGAATCCGAACGCACCGCTGCCGCTGGCGAGACCATCTCGTTCATGGGCTACAGCAATTATCCGGCCTTTATTGAAAAAGCTGAAGTGCGGATTTTCCGTGCAACGCAGTCACCTGATTCAGAACCAGTCAAAGTGCTCGCGGTTAATGGCGATGGCGTCGTGCAATGGAGCGTTCCCGAAAACGCGCCAAGTGCCATGTTTTACATCTATCGGGTGTATGGCCGTGGTGGAAAATTTGACGAAACTGCGCCGCAGGAACTAACAATAGTCGAACAGACATTGGCTCGGAAAAAAGCAGGCGAACGCGTCTCACGCCCCAATTTCGGTTTGATTGACGAGGCGGCTCGACGCAACATTGAATTGAACGGCCTGATGGCCACGGTGACCGGCATAGCAAATCCCGTCAGCGACCTTGTTCGCGTGTCGGGCCAATTTGTACCCATCAGCGAAAATGGCACTTTCGTCAGCCAGCAAATCGTTCCCCGCGCTGATGCTGGCATGGAGGTAACCGTTGACCGCGGCGGCAAGCAGATCAAACGTGTCGCGCAAAGCTTTGCTGCGCCAAGCGATGATTGGTTGGTCGTGGGCCAAGGTGATCTAACGCTCGGCAAAAGCTATGGCAGCGGCTCGGCTGATGTCGTCAGCGGCGATAGCTTGGCCTCGGGCAATTATGCAATCGGTCGTGCGGCATTCTACGCCAAGGGCGTAATTGATGGTGATGTTCGTGTTACGGCTTCGGTCGACACCGGCGAAACGTTGCTCGACGACTTGTTCAGCAACTTTGACCGCAAAGACCCGCGCCAGTTGCTGCGGCGCCTGAACCGCGACCAATATTATCCAACTTATGGCGATAACAGCACATTAGTCGAAGATGCGCCGACGCAGGGGCGTTTCTATCTGCGGGTCAACAAGGACGACAACCAGCTGGTCGTCGGCAACTTTGTGACGCAGGTGAACGGTGCCGAACTGGCACAGCTCGATCGCGGCCTGTTTGGCGCGTTAATTGACTATAACAGTCAGACGACAACGAGTTTTGGCGAGCGCAAATCACAGATAACGGCCTTTGCATCCGACCCCGGGACCGTTCCGGGCCGCGAAGAATTTCGTGGGACGGGGGGATCGCTTTACTTCCTGAAGCGTCAGGATGTGTCGATCGGCTCTGAACGGGTTCGTATCGAAGTGCGTGATCGTGAAACCGGACTTGTCGTTGAAAGCCGCGATCTGCATCCGCAGCAGGATTATGACTTTGACCCGCTTCAGGGCCGGATCATGTTGCTGAAGCCGCTTGCCTCAACGGTTGCAAGCAGCAGTACCGTTCGTGAGGGTAGCTCAACCGGCAACGTGCCGGTGCTCGTCATACGCTACGAATATTCACCGCCAGTGGGAAGCCTCGATGGTTACACCGTCGGTGGTCGCGGGACCGGCTGGATGAGCGACAAGGTGCGCTTTGGTGTAACAGCACAGCGCGACACGGTTGACGAGGCAGCACAAACCCTGATCGGTGCGGACATCATGTTTCGTGCAACCGCTGGAACCTATATTAAGACTGAAATTGCACGAACGGATGGACCGGGCTTTGGTCAGTCGAATTCGGTCGATGGTGGCCTTTCATTCACAGACATTGCCAACCCCGGCACCGCCGTCAAAGCGAGAGCATATCGCGCAGAAGCAGCGGTCAACTTTGCTGAACTTGCCGGCAAGTCGGACGATGGAGGCACCGCCTCGGTATATTATGAGCGCTATGATGCAGGCTTCGCATCGGCTGGCCGCCTGACGCCTGCTGAAACCGAGCGCTATGGGGCGGCGATTGCAATCCCCATGGGCGACAGCGCGCATATTGCTGTAAAATATGAGCAGCTTACTTCGGGTGCTTCAGGCAAATCGAAGACCGGCACAATTGATTTATCGCAGCGCTTTGGTGAAATAACGGCGAAGGCAGGTGTGCGTTACGAAGATCGCACGCCGGGCCTGTTGTACAACAGCATTCAGGATGGCAGCCGGACCGACGCCGCAGTCGAGCTGGCATTTGCGCCCACAGGTCAAGATTTCACGTTGCAGGCCTTTGGTCAGACAACGCTTGATCGCGATGCCGGTCGCAGCGGTAACAACCGGATTGGTGTTGGCGCTAAGGCGGAACTGAGCGAAAAAATGTCGCTTGCCGCTGAAGTTTCCGACGGCGACGGTGGCGTTGGCGCAGACGTGCAGGTTAACAGCCGCCTGGGCAACGGCACAGAAGCTTATGTCGGCTATGCCTTGTTTGCTGATCGGACGGATACCGGCCTCGATAGTCAGAATATTTTTACACGCTCTAATCGGGGAACGTTAACGGTCGGGGCACGACAGCGCTTTGCGGACAGCCTTTCGATTTACGGTGAAAACCGCACCGGATTTGGCGGTAATGCACCTTCGTTGACGCGCAGCTTTGGTATGAAGTTTGATCCAACCGAAAAACTGTCTTTCACTGGATCGTTCGAAAACGGAAGAATTGATGATGCTACGACCGGAATTTTCCGCCGCACGGCAGGCAGCGTCGGGGTGGGCTATTCGAACGATGTAGTCAGAATCGGGTCCTCTGTCGAATTGCGAAAGGAAAAGGGCGTCGGACGTGACCAGACAGTCTGGCTGTTGCGCAACGACTTTAGTTATTCGGTAACTCCTGACTGGACGGCTCTGGCAAGATTCAACACGGCCAAGGCTGACAATGAATCCACATCCATCCGTGCTGCCGAGTTTACCGAAGCAATGGGGGGGCTTGCTTTCCGCCCGGTGGATAATGAAAGGCTAAACGCACTGCTGCGTTTTTCCTACTTCGAGGATCTGGGTCCTGTTGGCCAGGTTACGGGATCAGGGCAGGTGGAAAGTCCTAAACAAATCAGCAAGATTGCCAGCATCGATGTCAATTACGATATAAATGAGTGGCTGACGGTAGGCGGCAAATATGGCTATCGCGGCGGCAAGGTGTCGCTGGATCGAAATTCTGATGTTTTTGTCAAATCCGACGCGCATCTGGCCGTGATCCGCGCTGATTTCCACGTTAACAAACGGTGGGATGTCATGGCCGAAGGTCGCGGACTTTGGGTGACCGCTGCCGACGACAAACGCTTTGGCGCGTTGGGTGCAATTTATCGCCATCTGGGCAATAATGTAAAAGTCGGGGTGGGGTATTCACTCTCTGATTTTTCGGATGATCTGACAGATCAAAGCTACACCAGCCATGGCCCGTTCCTGAACGTCTTGGGCAAGTTCTAGGGTTGCACACCAAATTCGTAACGGAACGCGCTTGCTAATAAATCAAGCGGGTTCCGTTATGGACCATCGAACGAGACTTGCACTCCAGCACAGGAGCAACAAATGACCGCTCTTTGTTGTAGGCGGAGCCGTCAACGGCGTCTGACGCCTGCACGCAATTCCTCATCTTGATCGTCCGCTGAATACATCCACGGCTGGAAACGGTTAACTCGGCAACCGGCAGACTGACCAGCATGGGGTCAGGTCACATTTAACTATGTTTTGGTCTATTGCGCCGAAAAAAGGTGATAATTCTCAAGGCTGAAAGTTGTCATTCTCGACTATAAAAAATGCTTTTTGCGAAAGTTAATTGTCAGATCCTCCGCTTAAATGTAAAAATTTTGAAGCGAAGCATAATTTTCTGCATCATTGCAAAAACTTTTTGCAAAATGTTTGGTTCAAGTCCTAAACAAATTACCGCGAAAATTTCTAAACTTAATTGTCACAGAAAATGACTTATTTTCGGTGTAATAGCCTTATTATTTGAGCTATAACGGAGATATCTACAATGTAGAATTTTTAGTATTCGAACCGTGCGTTAGACCTCTTTAACATTGCTTTTTATTTCGCTGCTTTGAGGAAGTCCCTCATCAAAGTGGTCAATAGGTGCCGTTGGAAGTGCCTGTGTTTTCCTTACGAGGGGAGACGGGGAAGTGTGTCGGCGCGTCACTTTCCTTCTGTCTGAGGCCGAAGTGTAAGATCCGCCAAGCGTCGCCCAAAATTCCGCTAAATTTTATGTGCAGTCCGCCGTTAACACCGAAGCGGCGTCGTGCTGCGATGCCTGCCGTGCGCCGCGCCGGAGGCAAAATATGGAATCTGGGGAATTGGTACGGAAATGACTATTCAGCGCATAAGTAAGGTTGGAGCGGCGGTTGTCGCTGCCATTTTTATTGTCGGCATGATGCTGACCGGCAGCACAATCAACAATATCCGCTTCGGCGGTCCACTTCAGGTCAACAACCAGGTAGCAAGTGATCTGCTTGCCGATATTCTGCCGCCACCTGCATACATTATCGAGCCCTATCTCGAGGCAACATCAATCGCGTTGTCGTCCGAATCCTTGACACAAGGCAAAGCGCGCCTTGCCCAGCAGAAAAAAGCTTTCAAAGATCGCCAGGAACACTGGAAGAATTCCGCGCTAAGCCCCGAGATGAAGAAGCAGATCAACGTCGATACCTTCGAACCGGCCAACCGCTTCTGGACCGAACTTGACAACACATTTCTGCCAGCGGCCGAACGCGGCGATGCTGAGGCTGTCAAGGCCAGTCACGCACGTCTAACCAAGCATTATAATGCGCACCGTCAGTTGATCGACGCCCTTGTCGCCGACGTGAGCGCTCAATTCGTATCATTGCAAGCTGACGCTAATTCATCCCTGCAATGGGCGATCTGGCAAGCTGTTATCGTTGCCCTTCTGATGCTTATTTCTATTGGCACCGCAGCATGGTTCGTGGGTCGGAAAATTGTTGGCCCAGTAGCCGAAACTTCCAATGCCATGGCGGCAATGGCACGCGGCGATTATAACGTCACCATACATGGCGGGGGACGCAACGACGAAATTGGATCGATGGTAAAATCGGTTGAATTTTTCCGTGAGTCGGCTTTGTCGAAGCAGGCAGACGAGCATGCGCAAAACCTTGTCGTAGGGGAACTCGCCAAGGGCTTGAAGGCCCTGTCGAGCGGCGAAATGGATCATCGCATCGAAGCTGCGTTTGACGAGCGGTACGAAGCGCTGCGCGCCGACTTTAACCATGCCGCTCAAGAACTTGGCAGCATCATCGGTCAGGTTGCTGCCTCCGCAGAGAGCGTCAGCACGGGATCTGCGGAAATCAGCTCCGCGTCGGACGATCTTGCCCGGCGCACGGAGCAACAGGCAGCATCGCTTGAAGAAACCGCCGCAGCCATGAGTGAAGTCACTGCTGCTGTGCGCGAAACTGCGAAAAGCGCGCAAAATGTTAGCACGTCCGTGTCCGATACACATCATGAAGCAACCGAAGGCGGGGAAATCGTGCGCCAGGCGGTAACAGCCATGGGCGATATCGAGCATAGCGCGCAAGAGATCGCACAGATCATCAATGTGATCGACGGCATTGCGTTTCAGACCAATCTGCTGGCGCTCAACGCCGGTGTAGAAGCAGCGCGTGCCGGCGATGCAGGCAAGGGCTTTGCGGTTGTGGCCAACGAAGTGCGGGCGCTTGCCCAACGGTCGGCCGACGCGGCAAAAGATATCAAAAACCTGATCACGCAATCAACAAGCCAGGTCGAACGCGGCGTGTCTCTCGTCGACAAAACCGGCGAAATGCTTGGGCGGATTGTCGAGAAGGTGGGCGAGATAAACGCGCTTGCAAGCGAAATCTCCTCGTCTGCTGAAATGCAGGCATCGAGTCTGAACCAGATCAACGTCGCGGTCAGCGATATGGACAAGATGACTCAGCAAAACGCCGCAATGGTTGAAGAGAGCACGGCGGCCGCGCGCAGTCTTGCGTCTGAAGCCAACCAGTTGGCCGAGCTTGTTGCGCATTTCACCGCGACAAAGGCCGCTGGTCCAAAGAGCAAGGCCAAGCCTGTCGGCGTCCGCAAAATGGCCGCGCCTCGGGTTTCGGGCAATCTCGCACTGAAAGCAGTACCGAGCAGCGAAGACTGGACCGAGTTTTGACCAGCGCAACGACCCCGGCATTTGAATTTGCCTTGCCCGAAAATGTCGACCGTTCGGCCGCGGCTGATATGGCAAGTGCATTCGCCGGGGCCATTCAGTCCGGCAACGACGTTGAAATTGACGGCAGCAAGGTGACGCAGATCGGACAGGCTGGCCTTCAGATCTTGCTGTGCAGTTTTGCTAGCGCCCACCAACGCCGTTCGAAAATCGAGATCACGCAACCAAGCGATCCGCTCAACGCCGCTGCCAAGCTAGCTGGTGCGAGCGAGTTGCTTGGACTGTCGTAACCATATCCGGATCGGGACCGATCGATGACCAATGAAGAAATCCAGAACATATTCCTGCTGGAATGTGACGAGGGGCTGAGCGCTGCCGAAGACGGGCTAACGGCGTGTCAAATCGACCCGACCAACGACGAAGCGATAAACAGCATTTTTCGTGCGGTGCACTCTATTAAGGGCGGCGCCGGAGCATTTGGGTTCAACAGCCTACAAGCCTTTACGCACAAGTTTGAAACCGTGCTGCAACAGGTTCGCGATGGCGATCGGGCTTTGGACAGCGGGTTGCTGAAAACATTGTTTCAGGCGCTCGATAAGCTTAGCGATCATGTCAGTGCCATCAAGGGCGACGCCGACAACCCTGATGACCGGCAAATTTGCGCAGAGCTTGCAGCGATTGCCGATGGTGTGGCGCACACTGAAGCGTCTGGCGAGGTGGAATCTGGCATGCCTATGTCCGAGACCGAACAGGACGCCGACGTATCAGAGGACGATAGTGAGCCGGACTTTGACTCGCTGCTGGCCGATCTTGATTTAGACTTGGGCGATGACCAGGCCAAAGCGCCGCGCACTTGGATCGTAACCGTTCAACCAAAGGCTGAAGCAATGGCCAATGGCGGCGAGCCGCTGCGGATCATTCGCGAGTTGTGCAGTCTTGGCGGTAGAGTCGTCAACGTCGATATCTCGGCGCTGCCAGAGATCGATACCATCGAAGCCGACCAATCCTATCTAGTCTGGACGATCGAAATAGACGGAAATGTTGATCGCGCAACGATCGATGAAATTTTCGACTTCGTTGTCGATGATTATATTCTTTCGATCAACGAAGCCGCCGGATCGCCAGAAGCCGAATTGGAACACCAAGCCGAAGTCGAGCCGGAAACTGCTATAATACCTGCTGCCGACGCCCAACGTGCACCCGTCGAGCAAGAGGTATCGACAAAGACCGTAGTAACCCCGGTCGCCGCAACGCCCACCATTCGCGTCGACCTCGATAAGCTTGACCGGCTGGTCGACACCGTCGGCGAACTTGTCATCACGCAGGCCATGCTCGTGCAGCGGCTTGAGAGCAGCGGCGTGAACTCTGGCGATGAAATGTCGCAACTCGAATATCTGACACGCGAACTGCAGGATTGCGCGATGTCCTTGCGTGCGCAGCCGATAAGTGCGGTTTTCAGTCGCGTTCCGCGCATTGTTCGCGAAGTGGAAGCACAAACGGGCAAGAGCGTCCGCCTCGACGTTGAAGGCGAAAACACTGAGCTTGATAAGACCGTTATTGAACGTATTGCTGAGCCCCTGACTCACTTGATCCGCAATGCGGTCGACCACGGGCTCGAAACACCCGATGAGCGCATCGCTGCGGGCAAACCACAACAGGGCGTTATCCGGCTTTGTGCGGAACATCGCGGTGGCCGCATTTTGATCTCGGTTTCAGATGACGGGCGCGGGATTAACCGTGAACGCGTTCTGGGCAAAGCAATCGAGCGCGGAATTATCGCGCGCGATGCAAAGCTGACTGACGAAGAGATCGATAATCTGGTCTTTGCACCGGGATTTTCCACCGCGCAGACCGTATCCAACATTTCCGGTCGCGGTGTCGGCATGGATGTTGTGAAGCAGAATATTCAGGCGCTTGGCGGACGGGTTACGATCATCTCGCGTCCGGGCTTTGGCTCCACATTCACCCTTGCCCTGCCGCTGACGCTGGCCATTGCCGACGGCATGATCGTCAAGGTAGGCACTGAAACGCTGGTGATGCCGCTAACGCACATCGTTGAATGCCTGCAACCGCAGCCGGGCGATGTGAAAGCCGTTGGCCCTGGCCGCAATGTGCTTGATGTGCGCGGCCGTTTCCTGCCGATACAGTCGGTTGCGGCAGCCCTCGACATTGCGGGTGCGCAAAGCGATCCGTCGAAAGCAGTCCTCATTGTTGTTGAAACAGAAGCAAGGGGCCAGGTTGTTCTGATGGTAGATACCATCTGCGATCAACGGCAAGTTGTCATCAAGAGCCTTGAGACAAACTACCAGGCCGTTGAGGGCGTTGCTGGCGCAACGATATTGGGCGATGGCCGTATTGCCCTGATTGCCGACATTGAAGCATTGGCGACCTGTGACATGATGGTCGCTGATCTGAAGGTGGCAGCATGAGCGCGCTGGCAACTGCATCCTCTTGTCCGTTCGACGGCACGAACAGCGCAATATTTTCGCGCGCCGATTTCGACGCGATTGCGGAGATCGTCTACAGCGAGTCCGGCAATGTCTATCCGGAAGGCAAGGCGATGTTGGTTTATTCGCGCCTTACGAAAAGGTTGCGGGTCAGCCGGACGACCAGCTTTGCGGAATATATCCGGCTGGTCGCAAAGGATGCCGAAGAGCGCCGGATTATGGTCAATCTCCTGACGACCAATCACACATATTTCTATCGCGAAGAACATCATTACGACCATTTCATCAAAACGATGCGGCCGGCGCTCATCGACAAGGCTATGCGCGGTGAACCTGTGCGTATCTGGTCGGCGGGCTGCTCAAGTGGTGAAGAAGTTTACGCGCTTGGCATGGCCTTTCTAGGCGAAAGCCGCAGTGAAGGCGTGCGTATCGCAAACAAGGATATCCGATTTCTAGCAAGCGATCTGGACGATCATTCGATCGAGATGGCGCGCGCTGCGACGTACTCTAAAAGTGCAATAACACCTGTCCCGGCCAACCTTCGCAACCATTGGACGAAAGACAATGGCGATGCTGTCGTCATTGCGCCCGTCATCCAAAATCTCATTCGGTTCCGGAGCTTAAACTTACTGCACCAATGGCCGTTTAACGGATTGTTCGACGCCATTTTTTGCCGGAATGTCATGATTTATTTCGATACCCCGACGAAGGAGCAACTGCTTCTTCGTTTTGCCCAGCAGCTCGCGCCTTCAGGTTATTTATATATCGGCCATAGCGAACGGTTGTCCGGGCCTGCCGAGGACTATCTGACGGCTGTCGGCAAAACCATCTATCAGAGGACAGCATAATGGCTATCCGGACCTTGATCGTGGACGATTCCCCGACGATGCGCGCCATCCTGCAAATGCTGTTGGAGGCCGATAGTGACATCGAAGTCGTTGGCGCGGCGGCGGATGCCAATGAAGCACGCAAGATGATCCGCGAAGTGAGCCCAGATGTCATCACACTGGATATCGAGATGCCAGGCATGAATGGCCTCGAATTTCTGGACAAGATCATGACGCTGCGCCCGATGCCGGTCATTATCGTATCCAGCCTGACGTCGAAGGGTGCCGATACAACGATGCAGGCGCTGCAGCTTGGCGCGTTTGACTGTTACGTAAAGCCACAGGGCATGGGCGGTAATCTGATCAAGGCGGATGGCGGCATGCTGCCACGCGTAATCCATCTTGCGGCGCGGCATGGACGAACCAGCCCAAAAGGAAAAGCTTCGGAACCGCTGGAAGTCGCCGCACGGCCTATTCCGGCCGTAACCGGGCCGGTGTCCTCGGCAACGCCAGAATTGATCGCCATCGGTGCATCCACCGGAGGGGTCGAAGCATTGACGCAGTTGCTCGCGGGTTGGGATGAAAATTGTCCGCCGACACTAATCGTGCAACATATTTTCGGATCATTCGCCGAGGCGCTGGCTGCCCGTCTCGATACGATATGCCCAGCTAAGGTTGTTGTCGCCGAAACCGATACGTTCCTGAAACCAGGCCATGTATATGTGGCACCAGGTAACGAACGGCATCTGGTCGTGCGCGGAACTGATCGCCCAATGTCGCGCCTGCTTGATGGTCCAGAAGATTCTGGCCATCGCCCCAGCATCGACAAGATGTTTGCCTCCGTCGCGAAGACAATGCCTGGCCGTGCGCTTGGCATCATTCTGACCGGAATGGGCACCGATGGTGCGCGCGGGCTTTTGAAAATGCGTCAAAGTGGCTGCCCAACAATCGCGCAGGATAAACGGACTTCGCTGGTGTACGGCATGCCCCGCGCTGCGGCGGAGAATGGCGCTGCCTTGCATATCCTGCCCTTGGGTGGAATCACGGAAAAGGCACGCGCTTTATGCCTCAATTGACCCAATCCGAGGACCTGAATGTGCCTGCCCGACCGATCAATGTGATTGAGGGTAGCTTCAAGGTGAGCCGCCGCGAAGGCGACGTGCTCAGCACCGTGCTTGGAAGCTGCGTTGCGGTATGTCTTTACGACACGCTGGCACGACTGGGAGGAATGAACCATTTCCTTTTGGCGGAACCGTCGGTTGGCGTTGCCAATGATGCGCATTCGCTTGAGCGTTTTGGCGCCTTTGCGATGGAGCAATTAATCAACGAAATGCTCAAAAACGGCGCACGCCGTGAGACGATGCGCGCGCATATCTATGGCGGCGGCATGCTTCGCCCCGGAATGGAGCGCATAGGCACCGCAAACCGCGCCTTTGCACGCAATTTTCTGGAGCGCGACAGGATTGTCATTTCGCATGAGGATGTCGGCGGAAACAGCGCGCGTCGCGTTGAATTCCGCGCTGTGTCTGGACAAGCAAGGTGTCGGCTGATCCCGATGAACGCGGTCGATATTCCTAAACCCTTGAAGCAGCCTTCGCGCCCTGTCGGCGATGTCGAATTATTCTAGTGATCGAAAGGTAAGACCATGTCTGCAATTTCCATTTTAACCGTCGATGACAGCCCGAGCATGCGGGCATTGTTACGACACACGTTGACGCGCGAAGGGCATCAGGTTTCTGAGGCGGAAGACGGCATGGCCGCGCTCGATTGGCTTTCTGCCAACGACAAACCGGATCTTGTCATCACTGATATCAACATGCCGCGCATGGACGGTTTCTGCCTGATCGAAGCTGTGCGTGCGCAGGACGTTTTTCGCGATATGCCGATGCTGGTTTTGTCCACCGAAAGTTCGGACGAAAAGAAAGGCCGTGCGCGCAATGCCGGCGCGACTGGCTGGATCGTGAAACCTTTCGATCCCGAAAAATTGGCCACCGCTGTGCGCCGCGTTACCTAAATATCTGCCCGAACAGGAAGCAATCATGACCCGACAATTAATCACATTCGAAATCAACGACCAGTATTTCGGCATCGACATCATGGCCATTCGCGAAATCCGCGCCTGGTCACCCACCACGGCATTGCCGCGCGTCGCAGAACATGTGCAAGGCGTTGTAAATCTGCGCGGTACGGTACTGCCGGTCATGGACTTGCGCGCACGTCTTGGTTGGGGGAAGACCGAACCGTCGGTTCGCCATGTCATCATCGTCGTCCGTATCGAGGATCAACTGCAAGGGCTGATCGTCGATGCGGTTAACGACATTGTCGCCATCGAAGATGCCGATTTGCAGCCGCCACCTAACATGGCTGGAGAAGACGCTGCTTCATATATCCTTGGCCTTGCCTCCATCGAAGATCGCATGGTGATGGTCTTGGCGCTCGATCAACTGGCCTTGGTGCCTGGTTCATTGGCTTTGCCAGAGGCAGCCTGACAGGCGTGTCAGCCCTATCATGTGAATTACGGAGAATAAAATGACGACCGCAAAAGTACTTGTGATCGACGATTCGATCACGATGCGTGCTTTGTTCAGCGAAGCACTCGAACAAACCAGGGATATCATCGTTGTTGGTACCGCCAATGGCGCAGATCAGGCACGCGAGATGATCAAGAGCGAACGGCCCAATGTGCTGACGCTCGACGTTGAAATGCCCGGCATGAACGGCCTCGATTTCCTCGCGGAAGTTATGGAAAATCATCCCATGCCCGTCATTATGCTGTCGACGCTGACCCAGAAGGGGGCAGCGACTTCGATGAAGGCATTTGAACTGGGTGCGGTCGATTGTTTTCCTAAACCGCAGAATTCCAACTCGGCAGAGTTTGCAAAGATTTCTGCGAAGCTTGGCAAGCTGGTCCACGCTGCCGCCAACGGCAAAGTTGCAAAACCAACCAAGTCCGACGGCCGGAAGTTTGATGGCATCTATCATTGGGATGGCAAACTTGTCGCGCTCAGCGCCTCGACCGGTGGTATCGAAGCCATATCGGAAATATTGCGGTCATTTCCCGCCAACTGCCCGCCAACAATCGCGCTGATGCGTATCGATCCGGGCTTTATCGAGCCATTGGTTACGCGGTTGAAAGGCGAAATCGAGGCTGATGTAAAGCAGGCACAGGACGGCATGAAGCTGGAGCAAGGTTGCGTCTACATTGCTGCCGATCCTTTGGCGCATATCGTCGTCGACAAATGGCCAGAAGGTAATCTGCGTTTCCTCGACAAGGAGTCTGTACAGGGCTTTAAACCGTCGGCGAGTTTGCTTTTTGCCTCAATGGCAAAAGCAAGCGCAGATACGGTCGGTGCGGTTCTGACTGGTATGGGCAGCGACGGCGCTGCTGGCCTGAAAGCGTTGCGTAACGCTGGCGGCGTTGCCATTGCGCAGGATGAAGCGACCGCGATGGTTTACGAAGCCCCCGCCGCCGCTGTAGCTGCAGGTGCAGTCGACCACTCGGTCGCACTCGCCGACATCGCAATGACCTTATTGAATGCCAGCGGGAAAACATCCTGATGGCACCGTCACCGCAACAATTATTTTTTGTGCTTGCTGACGAATTGCGCGAGATGAGCGTTAATCTCGAAGCGCTTGGGCAACTTCTGTGTTCGGATCCAGCTGTGGTCTCGGGGCATATTAGCGCACTACAGCAACTCGATTATATCGCGCAGTCGCAAGCAAGCATCGCTGACATCATCGCGGCTGAAGATCCGGTAAGCGTTTGCAGCGAAGCGCGTCATGAACATTTGAAACGACACGCCAGATAAGCAGACAAAGCATCTATTAGCCTGCGCCGCGTTGGTTTTTGCGGCTTCTTCCGTTGCGGCTGGACAGAATCGCAATGACCAGGCCATATGCGCGGCAAGATGGCGATGTGCCCTGCCTGAAATTGTCGTGGTATAATCCCACGGTCTTTTTATCTGTACAAACGCTGCCGGGCAATGCGCCATCGTTGAAAAGCTCGGAGGTCAGGCCAGTTGGGATTGTTTTCTCGCTTCAGACGACAAAAGCTGTTGCCCCCGCCGCCTCAGGTGACTGCTCCGGCACAACCATGGCCACCTGCGCCAGTAGCTCCTTCGGGATCAAACGCGTTCGGCTCTCCGCTTGATCTGCCGCCCGAACCGGCGTGGCTTAAATATCCTGTGTCGTCTCCAAAGGGGCACATCATCGTTTTTGCGAATGAAAAGGGCGGTGTGGGTAAGTCGACCTCTGCGTTCCACACCTGCATCGCGTTGTGCAACGCCGGGGAGAGCGTTGCCGCGCTTGATGTCGACCTGAGACAATTGACCTTGCATCGCGCGCTGTGGGCCCGTATTGAGAGCGCCACCGAATATGGCGTGAAGCTGCCTGGGCCAGAGCAAATCATGCTCGCACAGCAAAATGAGAGCGAGCTTGAGGAAAAGCTCCGCATGGCGCGCATCCGGCATAGCTTCATTGTCATTGACGTCGGGGGCCATGACTCGCCCATCGCGCGGCGCGCCATTTTTATGGCGGACACCATTGTCACGCCTGTGAATGACAGCTTCATCGATCTCGATATGCTTGGCCGGATTGACCCACGCAGCGGCGAGTTCAAAACGCTGGGCAATTTCGCGCGGCTGGTGGAGCATCTCAAAGAGCCGGGCCTCGCATTACGTCCGAAGCCGCTTGACTGGGTCGTCATGCAGAACCGGTCACGCAGTTTGGGTACGAAAAACGAGCGCAAGGTGCGCGACGCTTTAGAAAAGATTGCTCCTGTTGCCGGGTTCCGGCTTGTACCTGGATTGCGGGAGCGGGTGACCTACCGGGAACTGTTTCCGCAAGGGCTAACATTGTTCGATCTCGAAGCGCTTCCTCAGTTGGGCCGATTGCAACCGCAAGCGCGCGAGGAAATCTGGGCCATGCTGCGCGCGCTTAACTTGCCGAGCGAGGCCCTGAACCGGGTGATTAGTCCGTCGGAAAATGGAGCTTGAGATGACAGCGTTTGCAGTTGCGATGGTTGCGGTCGTGATCAGTCTTGCCGTGGTGTTCTTCAGCCTCCGGTCAAGCAAGTCGCAGGCTGTGCGGAAGCGGGAGGACAGCGATAGCGGTGCCAACAGCGTAGTAACCGACACTACGCCCGATTGCAGCCCGGGCGACGGTGGCGGCTGTGATGGCGGTGGAGGGGACTAAGTCTTCAGCCCGTTTCCGCAAAACACGACGGACCGTTGTGGCGGTTACCAGCTATGTTGCTGAAATGGCATGAGTTGCAAAAATGTAAACTCATCACGTTCTGATATTGCATTGCCCGATGTCGCCTGATGCGCGTTAAGACGCCATCCAAACATCGGAACAAGTCCATGTCTTATTGCAGCGATATTCAATCTACACATCACAAGGCCCTTGGGTTTTCAGACTGGTTTGCACTGCGCATAACCAAGACGCTACGTTGGGGCGCGGATACCTTTTTCGCCAAGCGCTATGGCAACCGCGCCATCGTTCTGGAAACCGTTGCTGGCGTACCTGGCATGGTTGGCGCCACGCTTTCGCATCTGCGCGCGCTTCGCCTGATGCAGGACGACAGAGGCTGGATCCGGACTTTAATGGATGAGGCCGAGAACGAACGTATGCATCTGATGACGTTCATCGAAATCGCGCAGCCGTCGGCATTTGAACGTTTCGTCATCCTGACCGTACAATGGGTCTTCTACATCTTCTTCTTCATTCTCTATCTTGTCTCCAGCAAAACCGCGCACCGTTTGGTGGGCTATTTTGAAGAAGAGGCAGTGTTGAGCTACACGCTGTATCTGGCCGAGATCGACGATGGCAGGCATCCCAATCCGCCAGCACCGCCGATCGCCCTGAGCTACTGGAACTTGCCTGAGGGCACGACTTTGCGCGACGTCATCCTGATCATTCGGGCTGATGAAGCCCATCATCGTGATACCAACCATTATATGGCGAACACGTTGTCAGGTCGCGAGGCGGATCATAAAGCGATTATGGCATGCCCGCCACATGTCTCGTTGGATGCCGGTTTGCTGTGATAGTTCGCGCTTGTTGGGCGGCAAGTAGATGCTAAGGATGCGCGCATGAGCGCTGGCAAAATTATCTTGATTGTCGTTTTATTATTGCTGGCGGTGCACCTGCTGTTGTTCGGCTATCTTAAGCGGCGGATCGCCGCGGCGAAACGCGACAAGGGCCTGTAAGCCCTGCAGGCGATATCGCACCAATTTGCAGATAACAGGGGTGATATTCCAAAGGTCGTGCGGGTTGATTTGCCATATTTGCAAGCTTATAGCGGAAAGGCAAAATCAAGCGGTCCCGCGGGGCCGCTTTTTGGCTTTTGGAATATGCCAAGCATTTGGTCGGAAGGAAAAATACCATGTCGATTACGCCTTTGATGCCCGTCTATCCGCGTTGCGGTTTCCGGCCGGTGCGCGGCGAGGGCGCATGGTTGATTTCCGAAGACGGCAGCCGCGCGCTGGATTTCGCAGCGGGCATTGCCGTCAACCTGCTCGGGCACGGCCACCCGCATTTGACGAAAGCCATTCAGGATCAGGCGGCAACGCTTATGCATGTGTCAAACCTGTATGGCAGCCCGCAAGGTGAGGCATTTGCGCAGCGGCTGGTTGATACGACTTTTGCGGACACCGTGTTTTTCACAAACTCTGGCGCCGAAGCCGTCGAGTGTGCGATCAAGACAGCGCGCGCTTATCACCAGAGCCAAGGCAGTGATCGCTTCGAAATCATCACGTTCAAAAATGCCTTCCATGGCCGGACGATGGCGACGATTTCTGCCAGCAATCAGGAAAAGATGCACAAGGGCTTTCTGCCTCTGCTTGAAGGTTTCAAATATGTCGACTTCGACGATCTTGAAGGTGCGAAGGCTGCATTAGGGCCTAAGACAGCGGCCTTCCTTGTTGAGCCCATTCAGGGAGAGGGCGGCGTTCGCCCTGCGTCTGACGCCTTTATGAAGGGCCTACGCGCGCTTGCTGACGAGCATGGCATCATGCTCATCCTCGACGAGGTCCAATGCGGTGTTGCGCGCTCGGGCACGCTTTACGCCTATGAACAATATGGCATCACGCCAGACATTATGGCGACGGCAAAGGGCTTGGGCGGTGGTTTCCCCGTGGGTGCGTGCTTGGCGACCGAAGAGGCAGCCCGCGGCATGGTCGTAGGGACGCACGGTTCGACGTACGGCGGTAACCCGTTTGCGATGGCAGCATGCCAAGCGGTGTGGGATGTCGTAGCGAACGACGAGTTCCTTGAAAATGTTCGCTCGATTGGTGATAAATTGCGCGCCTCACTTGAACAGTTCATTGGCAACTATCCCGACCTGTTTACAGGCGTCCGCGGCAAGGGCCTTATGCTTGGCGTAATGATGACGCACGAGACGCGCGCTTTCGTCGCGCATTTGCGTGACAATCATGGGCTGCTGCTGGTTGCCGCGGGCGACAACACTTTCCGCGTGCTGCCGCCGCTGAACATCACCGATACCGAAATCCAGATTTTCATGGAAAAGCTCTCGGCTGGTGCGGCAAGTTACCAGATGCCGCAGGCGGCATGACGCGCCACTTCCTTAATCTGGCGGATGCTGGCGGCGATGCGATTGCCGCCATGCTTAATGACGCCATGGATCGCAAAGCAGCGCGACAAGGCTGGCCCAAGGGCAAGGCCGATGCCGATGCGCCATTAGCCGGCCATACGCTCGCGATGGTGTTTGAGAAAAACTCGACCCGCACCCGAACATCATTTGAAATGGCGATGAAGCAACTGGGCGGCGACAGCATTTTTATGGCGTCGGGCCAAATGCAGCTCGGGCGCGGTGAATCCATCGCAGATACTGCACGCGTTTTGTCGCGCTATGTCGATGCCATCATGATCCGTACCGATGACCATGCAAAGGTTGAAGAGCTTGCGCATTACGCAAGCGTGCCGGTTATAAACGGTCTGACAGACTTGTCGCATCCATGCCAGATTGTCGCTGATCTTTTGACGATAACCGAGCATGGCAAACCGTTGCCTGGGCTTGAACTTGCGTGGCTTGGCGATGGCAACAATGTGCTCAATTCAGTTGTCGAGGCGGCGGGACTCTTCAAATTCAATGTACGCATTGCGGTGCCACAAGGATATGAAAGCGACGATAGTTTTATTGAGCGCGCTAAAGCCGCTGGCGCGAACGTTACGCAAACGCGCGACGCTGCTGAAGCCGTAAATGGCGCAGATGTGATTGTCACTGATACCTGGGTGTCGATGGGACAAGAGCACGCCCATAACAAAATGGCGGCGATGATGCCTTATCAGGTAAATGAGCGGCTTATGGCTATGGCGAAGCCTGACGCGAAATTTCTGCACTGCCTTCCTGCACACCGCGGCGAGGAAGTAACCGATGGCGTGATTGACGGACCGCAGTCGGTTATCTGGGACGAAGCTGAGAATCGGCTACACGCCCAAAAATCAATCTTACGTTGGTGTTTTGGACAAATCTAATGACTGACCAATCCGAAACCTTTTGCAATCAGCCTTTGCGCTTTTCCATTCCGACGCGCGACGCACGTGGCCGGTTGGTGCGGCTCGACGACGTGTTGGCCGAAATATTGGCCGCGCACGCTTATCCTCCGCTCATTGAGAAAACCCTCGCAGAGGCGCTTGTGCTCACGGCATTGCTGGGCGCCTCGCTGAAGGAAAAGGGCAGCCAACTGACCCTGCAAACGCAGACGGAAAAGGGTGCCATCCGTTTGATGGCATGCGATTATAAGGACGGTGCGTTGCGCGGATATGCGCAGTTTGATCCAGCAACCGTCGCGGCGCTGCCGGATGATTCCACATTATTTGGTATTTTCGGCAAGGGGTATCTTGCCATTACCTTCGACCGCATGAAACCCGCTGTTGAGGGCGGTGGCCGGTATCAGGGTATCGTGCCGCTTGAGGGCGATACGTTGGCAGATGCTGCTGCGAATTACTTTGTGCAGTCCGAACAAATCCCGACGCTCATCCGTGTCGCAGTGGATCATGTGAATGGCCGCTGTGTGGCTGGCGGACTGCTCGTCCAGCATCTTCCTGAAGGTGAAGAAGGCCGCGAACGGCTGCATGTCCGCCTTGACCACCCCGAATGGGAGCATGTGGAAATCATCGCCTCCACCATCGCCCGCGGCGAACTTGCTGATCCGTCATTGCCGCTAGAGGAAATTGTCTGGCGCTTGTTCCATGAAGAGCAGGAAGTGCGCATCGAGCAGGGTGATCCGCTTTCCAAGGGCTGCCGCTGCGACCCGGTGCATATTCGCGACGTCATCTCGAAATTTCCGGCAGAAGACCGCGCGGATATGGCGGATGATTCCGGCGATATCGTCGTTGACTGCGAATTTTGTTCGCGCCGGTTTCCGGTGAGTTTGGCGAGCTTCAACAACTAATCGAACGATTTGACCGACATTGGTCATTCATCGTTCATATACCCCATTCTAACGTGCAAATTGTAACATCGTGTGATAAGTCTGAATAATAAACAGGTCGCTTCAACGAAATTGGCTAGTTTACGGATTGAAGCTTATGACATTAAAACTCTCCCATTATTGCGTCGCTGGCGCAATTTTACTTTCTTTGACCTCAGCAACATTTGCCTTCGCGCCCGTCAATGATTTATCCTTATTGAACACGCTTGAGCGCGGGCAATGGAATTTGCGGCCGGCCGGCGTCGGATCACAATCGACCAAAATATGTCTTGGTAATCCCGAGGTTTTGACCCAGATCCAGCACTCAGCCGTCGCATGTGAGCGTTACGTTATCCGTTCTACCGCGAACTCGGTTACAGTAAGCTACACGTGCAAAGGTCAGGGGCAAGGCCTGACGACCATTCGCAAGGAATCCAACCGGATCGTGCACATTCAATCGCAGGGCATTCATAACAATGCGCCATTCTCGTTTTCGGTCGAAGGCCGAAAGACTGGCCCTTGCTAGGCCAATTGCTGTCGCCACAGCGTTAGTGAAATATTTACCATCTTTGGTTTAAAGGGGTGCGTGTCTTTTAGGAGATACGCTTTCCTCCCTAGCAGGCTGCAAAGCCATCACTGGGCCGCCGCTGTATAGCTTGGCGGCCCATTTTTTGTCAGAACGCGGCGATGCCCGTAATTGCGCGACCCAAAATCAAGGCGTGGACATCATGCGCACCTTCGTAGGTGTTCACCGTTTCCAAATTCGCCATGTGGCGCATAACTTGATATTCCTCGCTGATGCCATTGCCGCCGTGCATATCGCGGGCGGCGCGGGCGATATCGAGCGCCTTGCCGACATTGTTACGCTTCACGATTGAAATCATGTCAGGCGCCAGCTGGCCTTCGTCCATGAGCCGTCCAACGCGCAACGATGCCTGAAGCCCGAGCGCAATGTCTGTCATCATGTCTGCGAGTTTCTTCTGGTACAACTGGTTCGCGGCAAGTGGCTTGCCAAATTGATGGCGATCAAGGCCATATTGGCGGGCGGCATGCATACAGAATTCAGCTGCACCCAATGCGCCCCAGCTAATGCCGTAGCGCGCACGGTTGAGGCACCCGAATGGGCCCTTCAGACCCTGAACGTTGGGCAGCAACGCGTCTTCACCGATCTCGACATTGTCCATCATGATCATGCCAGTGGTCGATGCACGCAAGGATAGCTTGCCCTGAATCTTGGGTGCGGACAGGCCCTTCATGCCCTTTTCCAGCACAAAACCCCGAATCCCGCCGCCATGTGCTTCTGATTTCGCCCACACGACGAAAACATCGGCGAAAGGCGCGTTCGATATCCAGGTTTTTGATCCGTTGATCACATAGCCGCCATCAACCTTTTTGGCGAACGTCCGCATGCCAGCAGGATCGGAGCCTGCGTCCGGCTCAGTCAAGCCAAAGCAACCAATGAGCGTGCCTGCCGCAAGTCCGGGCAGATATTTCCGGCGCTGTTCTTCGGAACCATATGCATAAATCGGGTGCATCACGAGCGACGACTGCACTGATGCCATCGACCGATAACCCGAATCAACCCGCTCAATCTCACGCGCAATCAGGCCATATGCGACATAGGATGCGCCGACGCCGCCATATTCTTCGGGGATAGTTGCACCCAGCAAACCGGTTTGGCCCATGAGCGGGAAAAGTTCAGGCGCGTCGCATTCGGTCCGGTAAGCGTCAATCACGCGAGGCTGCAATTCGCTTTGCGCAAAGGCATGCGCGGTATCGCGGATCATACGTTCATCTTCGGTAAGTTGCGCATCCAGACGAAACGGGTCGGACCAATCAAATGCTGCCAATTCGGCCATAAAAATGTCTCCAATGTTGTGGGGGCGCTAAACTTTTTGTGTGCTGCGGGCAAGCTGGCAAAATGACTGTAACACGTCTATTCGGCTGGCAATCAAATAGGAGAGACCTGTGACGCTGGCAGCCGACGTAGAGAAGATTCTGACGAACCTTGGAACGCATGTTTCGGGTGATATGGTGTCATATTCGCCCATTGACGGCAGCCCAATCGGGTCAGTGCAGGCCGCGTCTGCGCAAAAGATCGATGTAGCGTGTGCGAATGCGAACGAGGCATTTCAGAAGTGGCGTTGCGTTCCAGCACCACGGCGCGGCGAATTTGTTCGCTTGTTCGGAAATGCCTTGCGCGAGAATAAGCAAAACCTTGCGCGCCTTGTCACTATCGAATGCGGCAAGCCCTTGTCCGAGGGTCTCGGCGAAGTGCAGGAGATGATCGACATTTGCGACTTCGCTGTTGGCTTGTCCCGGCAGCTACATGGCCTCACCA
Source organism: Sphingorhabdus sp. (assembly GCA_046290915.1). Lineage (GTDB taxonomy): Bacteria > Pseudomonadota > Alphaproteobacteria > Sphingomonadales > Sphingomonadaceae > Sphingorhabdus_B. The sequence continues at coordinate 3,990 of JBKBTH010000001.1, read as the reverse complement.
TCGCGAGTGAACGTCCCGGCCACCGCATGATGGAACAATGGCACCCGTTGGGACCGACACTCGTGATTTCTGCGTTCAATTTTCCGGTCGCCGTATGGGCATGGAACGCGGCGCTGGCACTTGTCTGTGGCAATAGCGTAATCTGGAAACCTTCTGAGAAAACGCCACTGACCGCCGTCGCGGTGCAAGCGATTTTCGAGCGCGCCGCAGCTGAATTTGGTGATGCTCCGGCGCATCTGTCGCAGCTCGTGCAAGGTGGCCGAGACGTTGGCGCGGCGTTGGTCGCAGACCCGCGCATCGCGCTTATCTCTGCCACCGGCAGCACCGAAATGGGCCGCAAGGTCGGGCAAGTTGCAGCCTCGCGCTTTGCCAGAACGATATTAGAACTTGGAGGCAATAACGCCGCCATCATCAGCGACAAGGCTGACATTGCACTGGCGCTACGCGGCGTGCTGTTCTCGGCATTCGGGACAAGCGGACAGCGTTGCACCAGCCTGCGGCGTCTGTTTGTTCATGACGCGGTCTATGACAATTTTGTCGGCGCCCTTAAAGCCGCGAGCACTTCAATGGCGGTTGGTGACCCGCTGGATGGCAATAACCTTGCTGGCCCCCTGATTGACGAAGCGGCATATGAGGGCATGCACGTCGCCCTCAACGAAGCGAGGGAGCTTGGAGCAAGCATCACTGGCGGTGAACGGATGGACATGGAGGGTGTCTATGCCCGGCCCGCGCTTGTCGAAATGCCTGCGCATGCCGGCCCGGCATTGCGCGAAACCTTCGCTCCGATTCTCTATATTTTCCCTTATCACGACCTGGCACAAGCCATCGCACTTCAAAATAGCGTCGGCGCGGGGCTGTCGTCCTCAATATTCTCGACAGACATACGCGAGTGCGAATATTTCCTATCGGCAGCGGGGAGCGACTGCGGGATCGCTAACGTCAACATCGGCACATCTGGCGCTGAAATCGGCGGGGCCTTTGGCGGGGAAAAGGAAACCGGCGGTGGCCGCGAATCCGGCTCCGACGCGTGGAAAGCCTATATGCGCCGCGCGACGAACACGATTAACTACTCGAATGAACTGCCGCTTGCGCAAGGGGTGACTTTCGACATAGGCTGACGCCTGAGGAGAGCGCGCAATGCTAGTCGAAAAATTGCCACCGGTGAAAGCAACGCTGCAGCCGAGCAATCACCCCTATCTCAATGGCGCGTGGACACCCCAACATGAAGAGGTCACCGCGACTGACCTTGAAGTGATCGAGGGCAGCATTCCTGTCGACATTGACGGCGTGTATCTGCGCAACACCGAAAACCAGCTCCATCAGCCGCTTGGCCGATACCATCCCTTTGATGGCGACGGCATGATCCACCAGATCGATTTTTCGGGTGGAAAGGCAAGCTATCGCAACCGTTTTGTGCGCACCCGCTGTTTTCAGGCAGAACAGGACGCTGGCGGCTCTTTGTGGGGCGGGCTGATGGACAAGGTGAGCGTGTCGAAACGCCCCGGCTTTGGCGCGCATGGCAGCCTTAAGGATTCATCCAGCACCGACATCATCGTGCACGCTGGCAAGGCGGTGGCGACATTTTACCAGTGCGGCGAGGGCTATGTGCTCGACCCTGAAACGTTGGAGCAGGAAGGCGTTGCATCCTGGGTCCCGCTGGACGGCATTTCGGCGCATCCCAAAGTCGACGAACGCACTGGCGAGTTGCTATTTTTCAACTACTCCAAGCACGCCCCTTACATGCATTATGGCGTGGTCGACCGCAGCGGGAAGCTTGCGCATTATGTGCCCATCCCGCTTCCCGGGCCGCGTCTGCCGCATGACATGATGTTCACCGAAAATTGGTCGATATTGTGTGACTTCCCGCTGTTTTGGGATGAGGAATTGCTCAAGCGCGACGTCCATGTCACGCGGCTTCATGAAGGGCTGCCATCTCGTTTCGCGCTCATTCCGCGTTATGGCCAACCTGAAGACATTCGTTGGTTTGAGGCCGATCCGACCTTCGTCCTTCACTTCATCAATGCTTATGAAGATGGGGATGAGGTAATCCTCGACGGCTATTTCGAAGAAGATCCGTACCCGCCACCCATCGAAAATGCCGATGGTTATGGCCATATGATGGCCTATGTCGACGAACACAGCTTCAAGCCAAAACTGCATCGTTGGCGCTTCGACTTGAAGGACGGCACAACACGCGAAGAGCGACTGGATGATCGCATTCTTGAATTCGGGATGATGAACCAGCGCTATTTAGGGCTGCCCTATCGCTATGCCTACAGCACCGCATCAAAGCCGGGCTGGTTCCTATTCACTGGCTTCGTGAAACATGATCTGACGACCGGCGAGTCCTGGGAAGTCAAACTCGACGATGGTCGTTACGCCAGCGAAGCGCCCTTTGCGCCGCGCGTAGGTAGCGTTGACGAGGACGACGGGTATCTCGTCAGCTTCGTGACCGACGAAAACCTTGGAACGTCAGAATGCATCCTCATCGACTGCAAACGGTTTGATGATGGGCCCATCTGCCGCATCGCCCTGCCGCACAAGATTAGCAGCGGAACGCACGCACACTGGGCTGACCGGACTGTCCTTTAGTCGCCTTATTTCTGGAAAACGACCTTCGTTCCGGGGCGTACCATTCCGGCAACGCGGGCTGCGTCCCAATTGGTCAGGCGAACACAGCCATGGCTTTCCGTGCGGCCGATAGTGGACGGCTCGCCAGTGCCATGGATGCCATAATGCGGTTTTGACAGGTCAATCCAGACAACGCCAACCGGGCTATTTGGCCCTGGTTGCAATAGCTGCTTGTCCTTGCTGTCGCTTACATCCCAAAACAACTCGGGATTATAGTGAAATTCCGGATTTCGGGCGACGCCCTTTACGGTCCAATTCCCAATGGGTAAGGGATCGCGCGAGCTTCCAGTAGTGACAGGAAACTGAGCGATAATCTTGCCCTCTTCATCCAACGCGCGCAGCCATCCGTCGGATTTGTCGACCAATATGCTATCCACCTCAGGTTGGTCGGCAGCGACGCCCAACGAGACAAGTGTCTTGTCCCAGCCGCGCTCGGCCAGTTCTGATCCCGGTGCGGCTTGATCAGGCAGATTGGGAACGACGATGACCTTGCCTGCGCCAATCTGGGTTTCTGCCGAATTCAGCGCAACCAATGTTTCCGGCGTGGTGTGGAAACGTTCGGCAAGTGCTTCCATGAGATTGCGATACCCAAGCGCAGGCAGTTTTGCTTGACCAGCAGCATCCTTGGGTAAGTCAGCAAAAAAGGTTTGACCGGCAAAGGCGGCCGGGATCCGAACGAGGCGTGTTGGCGGGCCGACATTCGCCTTGGTCAAAGCCGCTTGCGTGGCGGTGTCTAACTCGCCGCTTTCTGCCAAGTCATTGGCTTTTTGAAAGCCCTTAAGCGCAGTTTTAAACTGCGGACTGGTCTTTCCGTCGAGCACGCCCGGCGAATAACCAAGACGATCAAGCGCCAACTGCGCGGGCAGCATCTTAAGCGCCTCTGGCAAGACGGGCACATCACCCTTTGCAGCCATAAATTTTGAGGGATCGTCGGCAGCAGCATTGGTTGAACCGACTGCTCCATTGGATTCTCCATCAACGCTGTCGTTGCGGTCACATCCGGCGAGCAGGCCGAGCGCGAATATTATTGCGATATATTTCAAGGGTTCCGGCTTTCGTAAGTTTACTTCGAAACCTCCGCTGCGTGCACAAGTTCCTTCGTTTCATTGATCCGTTGATATTTCTGGTAAATGCCGCCGCGATGTCATGGTCTATTGTGTCGCAACCAACTCGCGACCATAAGCAACAGGTGCCGGACACTTACATCATCATATTCATTCTGTGGGCTGTCATCTTAGGCGGCGCTGGCGGTATTCTAACGACCATTGGGCCGTGGTACCGGAACCTTAAAAAGCCTTCATGGCAGCCGCCTGATTGGCTGTTCGGGCCTGCATGGACGTTGATCCTTGGCTTATCAGC
>JBKBTH010000019.1:0-14341 GCA_046290915.1 Sphingorhabdus sp. | reverse complement strand
GCAGCGAGACATCTTAAAAAAACGACATGGCTATTCAATAAGACGGACGCCATGCGATTTCCAGTGCCCCATGCAGATAGGCGAGGCTTATCGGCCACTTCGAAATGCGTTTGTTATCGGATAACGGCGATCCCGCCCGAAGTTTCGTGCGCCAAGCTTCACCCCTGGAGGCGCTTGCCGCCGTTTATATTCAGCCAGATAGAGCAATCGTTCGATCCGCACCACCGTTTCGCGATCGAAGCCTTGAGCGACCACTTCGTCAACGGAACGCTCCTCCTCCACCAAAGCATGCAACATCTTATCCAGCACTGGATAATCCGGCAGCGAATCGCTGTCTTTTTGGTCCGGCCGCAATTCCGCGCTTGGGGGTTTAGTGATGATATTTTCGGGTATCACTGGGCCATCGCGGCCAAGCCCAATGCGGGGCTTATGCGCGTTGCGCCATTCGGAAATGGCAAACACCGTCATTTTATAGGCATCTTTTATCGGGTTATAGCCACCGGCCATATCGCCATAAATGGTGGCATAGCCGACGCTCATTTCGCTTTTGTTGCCCGTCGTCAAAAGCATATGCCCAAATTTGTTGGACAGGGCCATCAACGTGACGCCCCGGATACGTGACTGAATATTTTCTTCAGTGATGTCGACATTGTGGTCGGCAAAACTGCCTGAAAGCATGTCGTCGAACGCGACAACAGCTGGTGAAATAGGGATCGTATCAATCCGGCATCCAATCATTTCAGCGCATTGCGCGGCATCGTCCAGACTGGATTGGCTGGTGTACCGACTGGGCAGCATCACACACCAGACTCGTTCTGGTCCAAGCGCATCAGCGGCAATTGCGGCGCAAATGGCGCTGTCGATTCCGCCCGACATGCCCAACACGACGCCGGGAAAGCCGTTGGCGTTGACGTAATCGCGCAGGCCAGTGACCATGGCGCTATAGATATCCGCGGGATGATCTTCCCAAAGCGCCTTTGGTCCATCCGCACATTGCCATCCATTGGCGCCGCGCGTCCAATGGGTCATGCGCAGATGCTCCTCCCAGTCCGGCAAACGGTGCGCCGCGGCACCATCCGCGTTCAAGACAAAAGAACTGCCATCGAAGACCAGCTCGTCCTGCCCGCCGACACGGTTGAGAAACATCAACGGCAATCCGGTTTCGCGCACGCGTGCCGCAAAAACCTCTTCCAAGCGGCGGTCATCCTTGTCGATTTCATAGGGGCTGCCGTTGGTCGAAATGAGCAGCTCGGCGCCGCGTTCCTTTAAATGGATGCTAACCGGGGCCAGCCAGCCATCTTCGCAAATCGGCACGCCAATACGTACGCCTTTAAACAGCACTGGCTCCGGCAAAGGACCAGCTGCAAAAATCCGCTTTTCGTCAAAGGTTCCGTAATTGGGCAGTTCATGCTTGTAACGCACCGCTGCAATCTGCCCACCGTCAAGCAACGCTATCCCGTTATACAACGCGCCATCGTCAAGGAATATCGACCCAACAAGCATGGCAGGGCCGCCATCAGCGGTTGCCGCGGCAAGTTTGGCAAGTTCAACCGCAGCGCGCGCGGCAAAATTTGGCTTCAGCACAAGGTCCTCGGCTGGATAACCAATCAACTGCTGTTCTGGAAACACGATGAGGTCGGCGTCAGGGGCCTTTGCGCGCCACTCAAGCATCTTACTGGCGTTACCTGCCAGATCACCCACGCGCTGATTAAGCTGCGCCATTGCAATATTGAGCCGATTTGTCATTTTGCCACCCTATTGTCCACAATGTAGCGGGGCAAGCCGATTGTCAGGCCAGTTGCGCGCCGCTAAGGCGTTTTGCGAAACTTTGGCGCGCAGTTCAAAGCTCAGGGGTCCGGGGACACGCACATGAAATTGATGACAGGTAACAGCAACCTTCCTTTGGCGAAGGGCATTGCGGACTATATGAACTTGCCGCTGACCGACGCTAGCGTGCGCCGTTTTGCCGACAATGAAATTTTCGTCGAAATTCATGAAAATGTGCGCGGGGAGGATATGTTTGTGATCCAATCCACCAGCCACCCCGCCAATGACAATCTGATGGAATTGCTGATCATGATTGACGCGTTGCGCCGTGCATCGGCAAAACGCATCACTGCAGTACTTCCCTATTTCGGATATGCGCGGCAGGACCGGAAACCGGGGCCTCGCACACCAATTTCGGCAAAGCTCGTGGCCAATCTGATTACCGAAGCGGGTGCTGACCGCGTGTTGACCGTGGATTTGCATGCAGGGCAAATTCAGGGCTTTTTCGATATCCCAACGGATAACCTCTATGGTGCGCCTGTCATGAGCGCCGATATTTTGGAGCGCCACGGCGACAAGAATATCACCGTCGTATCGCCGGATGTGGGCGGTGTTGTGCGCGCGCGCGCATTGGCCAAGCGTCTCGACGATGTACCTCTCGCGATTGTCGACAAGCGCCGTGAAAAAGCCGGTGTGTCCGAAGTCATGAACATCATCGGTGATGTCAAAGACCGTTTTTGCATATTGATCGATGACATCGCAGATAGCGCAGGAACGCTGTGCAACGCGGCTGACGCGTTAAAAGCCGCCGGTGCATCCGATGTCGTGGCGTATATTACGCATGGCGTGCTTTCGGGCGAAGCCGTGAACCGCGTCAACGCGTCGTCGCTGCGCAAACTGGTCATCACCGACTCAATCATCGCGTCCGAAGCCGCAAATGCGAGTTCGAAAATTCGCCAGCTTCCCATCGCACCATTGTTGGGCGAAGCGATTAAGCGCATTGCGGACGAAAGTTCAGTCAGTTCACTGTTCGATTGATGACACCGGCTGATATCCTTCTGGCCAACCGTCTGGCCGAGGCAGCGGGCGACGCTATTCGGCCATTTTTCCGGTCAGCCTATAGTCACGAGGCAAAGGCCGACGCCTCACCGGTGACTGAGGCCGACCGCGCCGCCGAGAGCGCCATCCGCCGCATTCTTGATGCCGAGTGCCCCCGCGACACGATCATTGGCGAGGAATATGGCGAAAAAACCGGTAGCTCGGGCCGTAGCTGGATTATCGACCCGATCGACGGAACGATAAGCTTCATGGCGGGGCGTCCGATATTCGGGACATTGATTGCGCTGCTTGAAGATGGCTGGCCGGTGCTTGGTGTTATTGACCAATGCATTAATGGCGAACGCTGGGTAGGCGCTGCGGGGTATCCGACGACACTGAACGGAAACCCTGTCACGACACGTGCATGCACGGCATTAAATCAGGCGACACTGGCAACATCGGGTCCACAATATTTTACGCAGCATGACGGCGATCACTTTATGGAGCTCGCCGCTCAAACTGCACATAAGAAAATGCTATTTGGTGGCGATTGTTACAACTATGCCCTGCTAGCCAGTGGGCACATCGACATCGTCGTCGAAGCTGGCTTGAAGCTGCATGATTTTGCTGCTTTAATCCCGGTTATAACAGGAGCGGGGGGGATGATGAGCGATTGGTTGGGGGAGCCGCTGCACGGCGCTTCCGAAGGCCATGTTATTGCGGTGGGCGACCCGGCCCGGCTTGATGACGTGCTCGAAGCACTGGCATGCCAACACTGAAAAATAGTCCTGTCAGTTTTGTTTTACCCGCAGAGCCGCTTCGCCGGTATCTGTCCTCTTATTATTTCATCGACATCGGCGAAGGCCAAGCGACGCAGGATGACCTGCTATATCCTGAATGGGCGAGCGCGCGGTTTACGCTGCGCGGTACTGCATCCGGAAACATCGTTGGCGCTGATATGAACCCCATTCCCGCCGCAAGCGTTACTGGGCCAACGGGCAAGGCTGCGATGGTTCGTTTCCAGAATATCCGTCTTGTTGGCATCGGATTTCTGCCTCTGGGTTGGTATCGACTGATCGGTTGCCCTGCCAATCGCTGGGCCAACATGGTCGGTTCGGTTCACGAACATCCGGAATTTGCATTATTGGCAAAATTGCACCGTGAAATCCAAAGCCTCACTGACACCGAACAGATGGCTGCCCTGTTTGACCATCTGTTGTTACCGTCGATTATCAATCCTGATCCTCTAGAGGCGGAGATAGAGCGTATTCATCGCAACATCGCGAACCCCGATATTGGAAGCGTCAGTGAACTGGCCGCCGTAACGGGTATTTCACAGCAAAGAGTCGAGCGCTTGGCCCGCCGTATTTTCGGTTTCCCGCCCAAGCTTCTTTTACGCAGGCAGCGATTCTTGCGCACTTTGGCAAAAGTCATGGAGCATCCTGATTTGAAATGGTCCGCTGCACTTGATGACCAATATTTCGATCAAGCGCATTTCAACCGTGAATTTCAACAGTTCATGGGTATGACTCCGCGACAGTATCTCGCAATGCCGCGCAGCACGAGCATCGTATCGACGCAAACGCGTGCGCGCGATCTGGGTCATTTGCTGCAAGCCCTTCAAGGTCCAGGGCCGAATTTCCGGCAATAAGCTTGCAATCGTGCGCGAATCCGGTTAGGCGCGCGCTTTCCGAATAAGCAGGCTGGCCAATAGGGCTGCCATGTCGGCTTGATACGGACTCAACAAAGGAGACCAAAATGCCCAAGCTTAAGACCAAGAGCGGTGTGAAGAAACGCTTCAAAATCACCGCAACAGGCAAGATCAAGCATGGCGTCGTTGGAAAACGGCACCGTTTGAGCAGCCATAATGCCAAGTATATCCGCCAAAACCGTGGCACCAGCGTGATCTCTGATCCCGATGCCAAGACAATCAAGAAATGGGCGCCATACGGTCTTTAAGACTGCGCGTACGTTTTAAAGAAAAGGATATAGATTATGGCACGCGTCAAACGTGGTGTGACCACCAAAGCCAAACATAAAAGAATTTTAGAGCAGGCGAAGGGCTATTATGGCCGTCGTAAAAATACCATCCGTGTTGCACGTCAGGCCGTCGAAAAGGCCGGTCAGTACGCATATCGCGACCGTAAGGTAAACAAGCGGAATTTCCGCGCATTGTGGATCCAGCGTATTAACGCTGCAGTCCGCGCCGAAGGCATGACCTATGGCGTGTTCATGCATGGCCTGAAGCTTGCTAATGTTGAATTGGACCGCAAGGTTCTTGCCGACCTCGCGATGAACGAAGGCGCGATGTTTAGCACGATCATTGCGCAGTCGAAGGCAGCGCTCGCGAAAGCGGCATAAGCTCCTAAAACTTCGATACATGCGCAAAAGGGCGTGGGCGGCACTTGCCGTTCGCGCCCTTTTGCTTATTCAGGCGAACCATGATGACAGATATTGCGACACTCCAAACCGAACTGATGGCAGCGATTGATTCAGCGGATACGCTGGACGCGCTTGAGGCTGTGCGGATATCCGCCCTTGGTAAGCAAGGCAGCGTTTCGGCGTTGCTGAAGACGATGGGCGCGATGTCCCCTGATGAACGCCAGAGACAAGGTCCCATTATCAACGGTCTGCGCGAGAGCGTCACGGGAGCGCTGGCCGCGAAAAAGGCAGATCTCGAGACCGCGGAGTTAAACCGGCGTCTCGCAAGCGAATATGTCGACATGACCTTGCCAGCACCCGAAACCCCACGCGGGACTGTGCATCCTGTCAGCCAAGTCATGGACGAGCTGGCAGAAATCTTTGCCGACATGGGCTTCGCGGTTGCCGAGGGGCGTGAGATTGAGGACGATTGGCATAATTTCACCGCGCTCAATATTCCGGAAACGCATCCTGCGCGCGCGATGCACGACACCTTCTATTTCCCCGATGAAATGGCGCGCGAGGGCAGCAAGATGCTGCTGCGCACGCACACATCGCCGGTGCAGATCCGCACCATGACGTCACAGGAACCGCCAATTCGCATCATCGCGCCCGGCCGCGTGTACCGAAGCGACAGCGACGCGACGCACACGCCGATGTTCCACCAGATCGAAGGCCTCGTCATCGACAAGGGCATTCACCTAGGTCACCTGAAATGGACGCTGGAGACATTTTTGAAGGCGTATTTCGAACGCGAAGATGTCGTCTTGCGCCTGCGTCCAAGCTATTTTCCGTTCACCGAGCCATCAGTTGAAGTCGACGTCGGCTATTCTATGGTCAATGGCAAACGCGTCATTGGTGGATCGGAAGGCTGGATGGAGGTTCTTGGTTCCGGCATGGTCCACCGCAAGGTTATAGAGGCCTGCGGTCTCGATCCTGACATATGGCAGGGCTTCGCCTTTGGCACCGGTGTCGACCGCCTTGCCATGCTTAAATATGGAATGGATGATTTGCGCGCGTTTTTCGACGGCGATAATCGCTGGCTGCAGCATTACGGATTTGACGCGCTCGATGTTCCGACGCTTAGCGGAGGAGTAGGCGCATGAAATTTTCATTGTCATGGCTTAAAGAGCATCTCGATACCGACGCCGATATTCATGCTGTCGCTGATTGCCTGAACCGAATTGGGCTTGAAGTAGAGGGCATCGAGAACCCGGCAGACAAATTGTCCGCTTTCCGCATTGCAAAGGTGCTGAGCGCAGCGCCGCATCCGCAGGCCGATAAATTACAGGTCTTGTCCGTCGATGCAGGCGGCGAACCGCTTCAGGTTGTCTGTGGCGCACCGAATGCGCGCGCAGGGATGATTGGCGTATTCGGTCCAGCGGGCGCTGTTGTGCCCGCCAACGGTATGGTGTTGAAGGTTGCTGCCATCAGGGGCGTCGAATCCAACGGTATGATGTGCTCGATTGCGGAACTCGAACTTGGCGATGACCATGATGGCATCATCGAACTCGCAGCGGATGCGCCAGTGGGCCAAGTATATGCCGATTGGGCGGGCCTTGATGATCCCGTCATCGATGTCAGCATCACGCCCAACCGTCAGGATTGCATGGGCGTTCGTGGCATCGCCCGCGACCTCGCAGCAGCTGGCCTTGGGACATTGCGGCCCCTTGGCGAAGTTTACCGCATAGATTTTGCCGCGCCAAATGAAGGCAGCGGCCCCGCGCCAATAGTGCGCACGGACGACACTGCAGGCTGCCCTGCGTTCTTTGCACAAGCTGTGTCGGGTGTCCGCAACGGCGACGCGCCCGAATGGATGCGCAGCAAGCTTAAGGCCATCGGCCAAAAGCCGATTTCAGTGCTCGTGGACATCACCAACTTCGTATCGATCGATCTTGGCCGGCCACTACACGTTTATGACCGCGCGAAGCTGAATGGGACGCTGGTCGCGCGCAAGGCCATAGATGGTGAGGAAATGGTCGCGCTCAACGGCAAAACCTACACGCTGGATTCGAGCATGACCGTCATTGCTGACGACAGCATGGTTCATGACATTGGCGGTATCATGGGCGGAGAGCACAGCGGCGTTTCGGAAACGACCACTGACGTTCTCATAGAATGCGCTTATTTCGACCCCGAACATATCGCGCGAACAGGGCAGAAACTTGCGTTGACCAGCGATGCGCGGCAACGTTTTGAGCGCGGCGTTGACCCTGCGTTCCTTGAAGACGGATTGGCGATTGCAACCAAGCTGGTGCTTGACCATTGCGGCGGGGCCGCAAGTGCGATCACCCGGTCCGGCGCTGCACCAGTTGCGCCGCGCGACATTTCCTATGACACCCGATATTGCGAACAGCTTGGCGGTGTCGATGTAGTGCCCGCAGAACAGCGCAATATATTGGAAAGACTTGGTTTTTCCGTGAGCAACGACTGGAAGATCACCGTTCCCACATGGCGTCGTGACGTCGATGGTCCTGCAGATATTGTCGAAGAAGTTGTCCGTATTGTTGGCCTCGACAATGTTGTTTCGGTCCCGTTGCCCCGTGCAGACGGTGTCGCCAAACCAACTGCAACGCCTGTCCAGTCGCTGGAACGCAAAGTTCGGCGTGCAGCGGCGGCTCGTGGGCTGAACGAAGCCATCAACTGGTCATTCCTGCCGCAAAAGGCAGCGGACGCATTTGGGGGCGGCGCTTGGAGCCTAGCGAACCCAATCTCCGAAGACATGAAGGTCATGCGGCCCTCATTGTTGCCAGGCTTGCTGTCGGCGGCGCAACGCAACATGGACCGCGGCGCATCATCGGTGCGGTTATTCGAAATCGGACGCCGTTATTTTGCCGCTGCGGATGGTACGAGTGACGAGCGCCTGACGGCAGGCATCGTTCTGGCTGGCGACAAATCGGTGCGTAACTGGGCGACGGGCAAGGCCGCAAAATTCGATGCGTTTGACGCCAAGGCAGAGGCAATAGCCTTGCTCAAGGCCGCGGGTGTCGCAACCGATGGCCTGCTCGTAATGGATGATGCCGGCGCGCATTATCATCCCGGGCAATCGGCGACGCTGCGTATGGGACCAAAGAATATTCTCGCGGCATTTGGAACGCTGCATCCGGCAACGGCAAAGGCGTTCGACCTTGATGGCAACATTGTTGCAGCGGAAATCTTTTTGGATGCGATCCCGCTCAAAAAAGCCGCTGGCTTTATGCGTCCAGCATTCACACCGCCTGCATTGCAAGCCGTCACACGCGACTTTGCGTTCCTGGTTTCGCAGGACACTCCCGCGAATGATTTGGTTCGGTCGATTAAGGGATGTGACAAGGAGAACATTGTTGCGGTGCGTTTGTTTGACCGCTTTGCCGGGCAGGGCGTTCCCGAGGGCCAAGTCAGCCTTGCGGTTGAAGTCACGCTTCAACCCACCGACAAAAGCTACGGCGATGATGATCTGAAACTGATTTCAGATAAGGTCATTGCCGCCGCGGCTAAACTTGGCGCGGTGCTTCGCGGATAAAAAGAAAGGCCGGGCATGATGACCCGGCCTTCTTTTTGAATAGCGCTTTCGCGCGGGTTTTTAGAACTTCACGCCAGCCGTCAGGAAGACCTGGCGCGGGTTACCGTAAAACGCGGTCAGCGTTCCTTCACGGCCCAGCGAAGCAATCGGCAGTCCGTTTCCACCAAGGATGGGCACGCCGGTCGTCGCATTGCCAGCGATAAAGCTGTAGCCCGAAGTCTTATATTCTTTGTCGAGCAGGTTCTTACCATAGAGGCCAATGCTCCAACGATCGTCAGGCGCGGTGTACACGAGGCTAGCGTCGACCAAGGCATAGCCGGATTGATCGATATAGGGGTTCGGAATTTCGAACTGAGTCGTGCTGCTGCGATAAGACACCGTTGTTCCCAAGTTCAAACGTCCAGCGCCAACAGGCGTCATGTAGGCAAGCGTTGCGCTCGCTGTCCATGAAGGCGTGTTCTGAACATCGCGGAAGGCGGCAACATCTGTCGGTACGTTGGCGATGTTCGAGATATATTCGTCGAACTTCGCATCAATGTAACCCACTGCACCCAGCAGGTTCAAACGGTCGCCATCGCTGGCAACGCTTTCACCCAACCGTGCGTTAAACTCAAGCTCGACACCCTTGAATGTGGCCTTGCCTGCGTTGGACGTCACGCCGCAGAATGATGGCAGGCCGCTGACGATACATGCGACCGAACCGGGGATTTGGACGTCACTATAATCGGCGTAGAAGCCAGCGAGCGCAAAGGTTAGGCCGCCGTCGAACGCATTGCCCTTATAGCCGACTTCGTAGCTGTCGACGCTTTCGGGACGGAAGCTCAGGAACGCTGCAACTTCATCATTTTCGCCACGGATGCCATTGCCGTTGAGGTCCGGCGCGTTGGCGCCGACGCCGCGCGGATCAAAACCGCCGCCTTTAAAGCCTTGGCTGAAGCTTGCGTAGATGTTGTCGTCTGGCGTTGGCTTGAAGCTTAGCGAGACACGGGGTGTGAACTTTTTGAAATCGCGCTGTCCGCTGAAGTTTGTGCTGGCTGCACCGAAAGGTACGCCTGCCCCGCCAAAGAATGGTGAGCCACCGCCCAGATAGTTTTGGCGAAGAATATTCGCGGTGCGTTTATCCCATGTGTAACGGCCGCCGACGGACAGGCTGAGCTGTTCGGAAAAGTCGAAAGTGAAATCACCGAAGATCGCGTAGGTTTCGGTGTCGACCGCTGCCTTGGTGAATGCGGTCAATCCGTTGAGCGTCGTGAACAGACGCACGTCGAACAACGTATCGGCGGTAGCATCAAGATAATATGCACCGACCATGCCGCTGAACGGACCAGCATCAACCAGCAGTTGCACTTCTTGGCTAATCTGTTCGTTGAAATAGCCACCTGGGACGTCGACGTCCGCCGCTGGCAGGGCATCAAAGTCGATTGGTGTCAGCGTGTCATCTTTGCGCCATGCGCTGATGGAACGCAGCGTCAAGGAATCGGACAGATCCACCGAAATGTTCATGGCGAGACCATAAGCCTTGATGTCTTGTTTAGGATCAACAAGTCCGCCGCGTGTATCATAGACATTGTCGAGCACAGGTGCGCCTGACAACAATCCAGGAATGATGCGATGGCCTCCGCGTGGATCGCTCTTGTCGCGGCTATAATCGCCGCTGATACGTACGGAGACTGGCGCGCCATAGCCGCCAAGCTCCAATGTGCCGCGTGCAGCCCATACATCCTTGTTATAGTTTTCAAGACCCGTGGTCAGGTTGTCGCCAAAGCCACCGCGCGAAAGCCGCGCGACGCTTCCGCCGACGCGAACGATTTCACCAATGGGTGCAGACACGGTCAATACGCCGTCTGCCTGCTTATATGTTCCGACCGTTGCACGTGCGCTCAACGCGAATTCCTGCGGCAAACGCTTCGTGACATATTTCACCGCGCCGCCAATGGTGTTGCGACCGTACAAAGTGCCTTGCGGGCCACGCAGGACCTCAATGCGCTCGACATCATAAATGTCGAGGACCGCAGCCTGCGGACGATTCAAATATACATCGTCCAGATAGATACCGACGCCTGGTTCAAAACCCGAAACTGGATCCTGTTGCCCAATGCCACGGATGAATGCCGATAGCGTCGAGTTACTGCCGCGCGATGTTTCAAGCGTAGTGTTTGGCGTGATGTTGCCAATATCAGTCAGGTCAAGCGCGCCGCGCAATTCAAGCGCTTCGCCCGAAAATGCGCTGACGGCGATTGGCACATCAAGCAGATTTTCTTCACGGCGGCGTGCAGTGACGATGATTTCGTCACCATTTCCCGCGCTTGCGGCTTCGTCCTGCGCCGCTGCAGGCGCGGTAATGGCCAAACCAGACATGGCAATGCTGGCAAACAATGCGGCGCGAATCATCGAAATTTTGGCGGATTTCACTGTCACTCTCCCTTTGAATTGCGGGTCTTTACCCGCTTCCAAATATGCTTATACTGAAAGTTGAACCATGTTTCAACTTATTGACTTTAGGAACCGTAGCGAATGTCCGCCGAACGTGGCATATCAGCAACAATGACACCGGCTGGTAAAACACCGCGGACCGAAAGGGGCCGCAAGACTTTGCGCCTATTGCTTGACGCGGCTGCCGCAGAATTTGGCGAAAAAGGGTTTCACGAAAGTTCAGTCGTTTCGATTACGCAGCGTGCCGGCGTGGCGTTGGGCAGTTTCTACACGTATTTCGACTCCAAGGATTCTCTGTTCCGCGCGCTTGTCCGCGATATGTCCGCCCAGGTCCGGCGCACAGTCGGGCCTGTGATAGCCGCCGAGTCAAACCGTCTTGAAGGTGAACGCAAGGGTCTAGCCAAATTTCTGGGCTTTGTGCGCGAGCACAAGGAACTCTACCGGATTATCGACGAAGCGGAATTCGTCGATCCGCCAAGCTATCGCGGGCATTACGAAGACACGGTCAACGGATATCTCGCCAGCTTGAAAGATGCGGCGAACAAAGGCCAAGTGCGTGACGATGTCGAAGAAGTCCATGCGTGGGCAATCGTCGGCATGAACGTATTTTTGGGGCTACGTTTCGGTGTCATTGGCGAAGATCGCGATGCGACTGAAATTGCGACGATCGCAGCTGACCTTCTGACAAACGGGTTGAAGCGATAATCAATCATCCCTAAGCCGCGCGGTATGACGCTCAACCGCCGCACCTTTGCCATTATCTCCCACCCAGATGCGGGTAAAACAACGCTTACCGAAAAGCTGTTGCTTCAAGGTGGCGCCATTCACTTGGCGGGCGAAGTCAAGGCGCGTGGTCAGGCCCGCCGTGCACGGTCTGACTGGATGAAGATTGAACAGCAGCGCGGCATTTCGGTGACGTCCTCCGTGATGACGTTCCAGAAAGACGATATTGTCTTCAATCTGCTGGACACACCGGGGCATGAAGATTTCTCCGAAGACACCTACCGGACACTGACGGCGGTCGATTCTGCCATCATGGTCATCGACGCCGCCAAAGGTATTGAGCCACAGACACGCAAGCTTTTCGAAGTCTGCCGCCTGCGCAGCGTTCCGATAATCACCTTTGTAAACAAGGTGGATCGCGAGGGTCGCCCCGCATTTGAGACGATTGACGAGGTAGCCGACGCGCTGGCGCTCGATGTCTGTCCCATGAACTGGCCAGTGGGCATGGGCGGAGAATTTGAAGGCCTTTACGATTTTAACAGTGGCCGGCTCAGCCAGCCATCAGGCGACAGCAAAGCGTTCGAAGGCAAGACCAGTGACCATGCTGGCCTGAACGCCAAGACCCTTGAAGATGTGCTCACGCCCGCTGGCGTTGCGCGGCTGCGTGAAGAGGCCGAGCTTGCCCAAGCCGGGTATTCCGATTTCGATCTGACCGCGTTCCAGAACGGTGACCTGACACCTGTTTACTTCGGCTCCGCGCTGAAAGAATTCGGCGTGATCGAACTCATCAACGCCATCGCCAAATATGCGCCGCCGCCGCGTCCACAACCCAGTTCAAAGGGCAACATCGATCCGTCCGAAAAAGAGGTCACGGGCTTTATTTTCAAGGTGCAGGCCAATATGGATCCGCAGCACCGTGACCGCATTGCGTTCATGCGGCTGTGCTCCGGCACATTTAAACGCGGCATGAAGCTCACGCCTTCGGGGCTTGGCAAGCCCGTTGCCATTCATTCGCCGATTCTGTTTTTCGCGCAGGATCGCGAAATTGCCGACAGCGCTGAACCCGGCGATATCATCGGCATCCCCAACCATGGCACCTTGCGCGTTGGGGACACTTTGTCCGAGCGCAACGACGTGCGCTTCACTGGCCTGCCCAACTTTGCACCCGAAATATTACGCCGTGTTGTGCTGCGTGACCCCACCAAGACGAAGCAGCTGCGCAAGGCACTTGATGACCTCAGCGAAGAAGGCGTCATTCAAGTTTTCTATCCTGAGATCGGATCGAATTGGGCGATCGGTGTTGTTGGACAGCTGCAGCTCGATGTTCTCATTTCGCGGCTTGAGGCGGAATATAAGGTAGACGCGTTTTTAGAACCCGCACCATATGACACCGCGCGCTGGCTCATCGGATCGGACACCGCAATTGCGCAATTCATCTCATTCAATGGCGGAAACATGGCCAAAGACCGCGATGGCCATCCTGTGTTTATGGCGCGTTCGTCATGGGATGTTGGCTATCAGCAGGAAAAGCATCCTGACGTAAAGTTCAGCGCGACCAAAGAGCGTTAACGCCAGACCGCCACGCCATAAGGTTCAATGTCTGAACCGCCGATCACAAACTCTGCACCTTCCGGCGCAGGCGCATGCGCGGCTGCACTATCGAGATTGAAGGCAAAACTCAGGTCACCCCGTCGGCGCAAGCGCAGCGTGGGTGGCAATGGCGTAATCGGCACGCCAGCCTCGGCACATAAATCGACGAGCAAATTGGTGATGAACGCATCGTCCGTCAGCGTCGCTAAGTACACGCTTCGACCTGCCCGCACCGCCGCCGGCGCGCCATCTTCATAGGTTGCAATGATGTCAGCGTCGCCAACTTCAATCGTCTCGCGCCACAGTCCACTTTCATACTCCGCGCCTTTATAGGCAATCCCGCCGCCGCAATCGGCGCGGAGCGTTTCGACCGAAGTGATTTTGACAGGTACGAAATCGCGCAGCCGCCCCGGCGGCAGGCCTTCGCTAATCGAGAACTCATCGGTCTTCGCACCTGATCGTGGCCCGAATAGCAATATGCCATCGCTCGCGTTCAACGCATCGAATGCCGCATCGTCGACTACGGCGATGGTCGGAATAACGACCAGTCGATATCCGGCCAACTGCGCGTCACCTGTGGACACAAAGTCGACATCAACGCCAAGCGCACGCAATGCACGATAATATTGGAAGACGACCGCATCGTATCGATATCCTGCGCCTTGCCGCTCAATGTCGTCGACCCAGCCGGACACCGGATCAATGATAATCGCCACAGGGGATTTCGCTGCCACAACAGACAAGTCGCCAAGCAACTGCATCTCTGATGCGGCTTGTTCCACTTCCGCCCATGCTGCGGCGGGCATGTCATCGGGTCGCCGGAGTCCGGCATGCATTTGTTCTTGGGCAAATGGCACTTGCCGCCAA
>JBKBTH010000197.1:2563-4356 GCA_046290915.1 Sphingorhabdus sp. | reverse complement strand
ACCCGCCAAACGGCTTCATCGTCACCTCAAGCGCATCTTCGCCAGCATGCCCGAAAGGCGGGTGTCCAATGTCGTGCGCAAGACACAATGCCTCGGTCAAATCCTCATTCAGACCGAGCGCGCGTGCAATGGTCCGGCCAATTTGCGCTACCTCAAGGCTGTGCGTCAGGCGTACCCGATAGTGATCCCCGTCGGGCGAGATGAACACCTGCGTCTTATGCCGAAGCCGCCGGAACGCAATCGAATGGATGATGCGGTCACGGTCGCGTTGGAAAATATCACGCGGGCCGCGGATGTCGCGAACGGGTTCTGGATGAAATCGGCCGCGGCTGTTGCCCGGAAGTGATGCGTAGGAAGCCAGTTGCAACATGCCGCGCTTATGAAGCCAAGCCGCCGCGACAGGAAGACGCTATTTTCCCTTTATAGCA
The DNA here is from genome assembly GCA_046290915.1 of Sphingorhabdus sp. Lineage (GTDB taxonomy): Bacteria > Pseudomonadota > Alphaproteobacteria > Sphingomonadales > Sphingomonadaceae > Sphingorhabdus_B. The sequence continues at coordinate 3,928 of JBKBTH010000197.1, read as the reverse complement.
TTCACCGGGACGCCATTTTCGCTTTTCCACATAAATCCGTCACCGCCCGCTTTCTTGAAGTCGCCTTCCCACTTCTTGGCGGCCTTCATGTCTGCAAATGGTCCAACCAACAGCCGTGCTGCCTTGCCCCATGGTGATGTCCACGGTTTCTGCGCCTTGAACAATTCCGGGTTTTTCTTCGTCCATTTGCGATAGTCAAAACCAAGCGCGCTGGCTTCGCCGGTCGCGATTTGCACCCAGAAGCGCGCGGGATTTACCGCCTCCAACTTGGCTTTGGCGGCAAGTTTCGGGTCAACCTTGGCAGTTTTGCTTGCGTCGACTGCAGCCACTGTTTTGGGTAAAACAGGCTTCAGTTTCTTTAAATCAACCGGGACTTGTGAAGGCCGTTGCTCGCTCTCCGGAATTTCGATGGAACCGACAATCGCATCCAGACTGAATCCCGCCGATGCAGCCGCCGCAGGCACAGGCGTTGGCGTTGGCGCTGCCACGTCAACGACAGCTGGTGTGGGCAATGTTGCCTGCGCCTGCATTACGGGGCTGCTGGCAATAGATGTACCTTGTGTTGCCGGAGGGCCCATGAACGTAGGCGCTGCAGCGGTTGCAGTCGGGACTACCGCTGGTGATGATATAGCCGCCGGAATGGATACAGATGGTATCGCGGTCGTCGCAGGCGTTACTGCAGCCAACTTTACCGGCGGTTGCGTTGTTGGCTGGGTGACGACAGCCACTACCGTCGCTGGTTCAACTTTGGCAACAGCTGCCTCTGGCCGCGGCATAACTTGAGCGAGTGGTGTGCCTGCCGCCAAGGACGCTGGCGGCAATGCGACGCGCACGAGCGGGCGTGCCGTTTCTGGTGTAGGCAAGGCGTTGTTGCTGACACTCGTTATCCGCGCAGATTGCGCATCCGTAACAGCCGCGCGTGCGGCGGCAGTGCCCAAACGCGCCATGTCGGTCTTGGGCAGTTTCAACGCGTCCGGAATATTGGCAGTCGACGCCTGAACTTCTGCGCGCTCCTGCGCTCTTCGTTCACGCCGACTGAGTGGCTTCGTCTCGGCTTTCGCATCGCGCGTTTTTGCCGACTTCGGCCCAAGCGGAGCGCCCGAGGGAATGAGGCGATTTTCGGCAGGTGCGATCGCGGTTTGCGGCAAGGTGGCAGCAACCCGCCGGACCTGTTCACTGTCACGTCCAACTGATTGGCTGGTCGGGAAATGCCCCAAATGTATGGCAGCGGCCTGCTGCGCGCCTGTCAAATTCGGCATCAAGCGGAAGAACCGCTCCATCTTTTGTGCCGAAGTTGCGTCCATGAATCCTTGCGCAACTTTCGTCGATTCACGCAAGTCACCACGCGCAGCCAATATCAATGCG
>JBKBTH010000197.1:0-2465 GCA_046290915.1 Sphingorhabdus sp. | reverse complement strand
CGCCGAAGTTGCGTCCATGAATCCTTGCGCAACTTTCGTCGATTCACGCAAGTCACCACGCGCAGCCAATATCAATGCGCGGGCGCGCCACGCGGTCGCACTGTTGCGTTGCAAAAGCGGCACGAGCATCGCGTCGGCCTGTTCCTTTTGCCCAGCAAGCGATAGAGAAACCGCCTGACGAATGACGATGTCATCAGACGACGCAGCTGTTCGTGCCAATTGGTAATCCTGTTGTGCACGTCCGAAATTGCCAAGCAAGTCAAACGCCAGCGCACGATCGGCAGCAATCGACCGTTCGTTCGCGCCCAAGCGGACGGCATCATCAAACAGCCGCAAAGCCTCAAACGGGTTTTCGGTCCGCACCGTTGCCGTTGCCAGTCCGGAAACGATCCGGCTGTTATTGGGCCGTATCGCATTGGCCCGCGTGAGGAAATTCAGCGCGGCATTGGCATCACCCAACGCCAGAGACGCGTTCCCTGCATCAGCTAAGGCATCTGCGTCGCTTGGATTGAAGGAAATGCGCCGCATCGCGGCACGAAGTTCAACAGCGCCAGCGGGTTCAGAAACATTTGGGACAACGGCGGGAGCTTGCCGGTCAAGTGCATCAAGCGCACTTTCGTCAACCACTTGAGCCTGCACAGCAGATGACAACCCACCAGCCGTAAACACCAGCGCGCTGCACAATCCAAGGCTACGTAATATTGTCACATCCATGTATTTCTATTTAGGTGCCGAATGCCGAACACAAAGCGTATTCACGCTTTGGTCCGACAAACGGTTGCATAGAAAGGACGAGATGACGGGGTGCTGAATGCCCGTCTTATGAGTTGTTCTGACGGTCAAGAAAGCGCGGAATGTTGAGCCCACTTGGGCTCTCACTGCCCTTTTCCTTTTCTTCTTCATCTTCCGACCGTGTAAGCCCGCGCGACAGGTTGGACATCCGTTCGAACAATGTGCCACCGGTTGGGATGCGCGGTGCAGCGCGCTCAGGTGCTTGAGTCACATCAACAGGCTCTGCACTTTCGGCAACCGGCGTATCCAGCTCAAGTGCGTCGGCATTTGCCCACGATACCTTGGGGCTGTCATCGCTTCCAGCATGTTCGGTCACTGCAACATCCTCAGCTTCGTCTGCTTCGGTTGCAACAAAGTCGCTACCAAGTTCCAAGCTGTCGTCATCTGCTTCGTTCGCAACATCTACAGCGGTTTCTCCGGCCGTTGATGCGTCGGCTGCGTTTTCAAACAACGACGTCGCGGCAGGTGCAACTTCAACAACAGGATCTGCTGCGGGGCGGCTGAATGCGAAAGGCGTTCTTTGCGACGCGGGCGTTGCAGTTAAACCTTCATTATCAATGCCTGTTGCAACAACCGAAACGCGGATCTTGCCATTCAGATTTTCATTGAATGCCGAACCCCAGATGATGTTTGCATCCGGATCAACCAGCTCACGGATGTGGTTGGCGGCTTCGTCGACTTCCATCAGACGCATATCTTCGCCGCCAGTGATCGAAACAATAACACCCTTTGCGCCCTGCATCGACACGCCGTCGAGCAATGGGTTGGCAATTGCCTTTTCCGCAGCTTCAAGCGCACGGCCATCACCTTCGGCTTCGCCTGTACCCATCATCGCCTTGCCCATTTCGTGCATCACGGAACGGACATCGGCAAAGTCGAGGTTAATCAGGCCAGGCATAACCATGAGGTCGGTGATGCCACGGACACCCTGCTGCAACACTTCGTCCGCAAGCAAGAAAGCTTCCTTGAAAGTTGTGTTCGGGTTTGCAACCAGAAACAGGTTCTGGTTCGGAATAACGATCAGGGTATCAACATGCTGCTGCAATTCGGTGATCCCCGAATCTGCCGACCGCATGCGGCGCGAACCTTCGAAAAGGAACGGCTTGGTAACAACACCCACCGTCAAAATGTTCATTTCGCGGGCAGCCTTGGCGATGACAGGTGCAGCGCCGGTTCCGGTGCCGCCGCCCATACCGGCCGCGATGAAGCACATGTGGCAACCGGCAAGCGCCGCTTTCACTTGCTCAATGGTTTCTTCAGCAGCAGCGCGGCCAACTTCGGGGCGCGAACCTGCGCCAAGACCTTGCGTGATTTCAGGTCCAAGTTGGATGCGATATTCGGCAGGCGAAGCATTTAATGCTTGTGCATCAGTGTTCGCGACAACGAAGTCGACGCCCTCTACTTTTGCGCCGATCATGTTGGCAACGGCGTTTCCGCCCGCTCCACCAACACCAATGACTGCAATTTTCGGCTTCAACTCGTCAACCACTGGTGGACCGATATTGATGCTCATAAGATTATCCCCCTAGCACTATGGCTTGTTAGAAATTTTCACGCTTTTGACACAAAAGCACAAGGCGCACACTTAAAAATTAACCCTTTTGCACAGTTTTCTGTCAGAAGTTCTCTCTCACAGCGCGTTTTATACGTTCAATTAGTCCCGGCATCGTCCC
>JBKBTH010000196.1:0-4356 GCA_046290915.1 Sphingorhabdus sp. | reverse complement strand
GTGTGGAAAATGTGTGGACCATATTTGTGATAGAGTTGGCCAACCTCATTGCGTTCATCAAATGCGTTCCCGGCGATATGCGGGCGACGGTCAACAACAAGCACGTTGTAGCCCGATCCAGCGGCGAGCCGTTCAGCCATCACCGCTCCGGCAAAGCCAGCGCCGACAACGACCCAGTCATAATGCTTTTGCGCAGGTGCAGGCCAAGACAACGGCGCGGTTATCGGATGAACCTGCAAATCAGGTGTCCGCACATCGGCGATAAGGCTTGCCATTTCCGACTGTGTTTTATCCCAGCTGGATGCAGCGATCATGGCATCGGCAACTTTTGCGCCTTCTCCTGTCTTTGCGTAAATAAGCGCCATTTCGCACGCTGCGACAAAGCCTTCAGGCGATGAGGCGATGCACACGCGAGGGCATTGGCCATAACCTGCCTCGACGTCCGTCACTGGCGTGGAGACCACGACCTTGCCGCCAGCGAGATACTCGGGCGTTTTGGTTGGGCTTATGAATCGGGTGGATTCATTGATGGCGAACGGCATGAGCGCCACATCCCATCCGGCGAGATATTGCGGCAGTTCGTCATAAGATTTGCCGCCAAGCCAGTGGATGTTTGAGTGACGTGGCAGTTCATCTTCAGACACCTTTACGACCGGCCCGATCATGACAAAGTTCCAATCGGGACGGGCATCTGCAAGCTTGGACAACAGTTCAAGATCAATGCGTTCGTCGATGACACCATAATAACCCAGGCGCGGGAAAGCGATATCCGCTTGGTCCGCGGGGTCTTCGGCATGCGTACGCGCTGCCGCGAAATGTGAGACGTCAACGCTGGACGGGAAACAGTGTACTGCGGCGTGACGGTTACGCTTCGCCTCATACAGGCTCTTTCCGCCAGTAAAGACCAGATCAGCCTCCTCGAGCAGTTCGGCCTCACGCTGAAGAAGCGCCGGAGGGGCAAAGCGGAATGCGCTTAGCTCGTCCATGCAATCATAGACGACGGCAGATGCTTTCAAGTGACGCGAAAATGGCAGCATCATTGGGGTATAATACCAGCGAACGACCTTGCTGGCGCCGGACAGGGCCAACTTATCCAACAACCCGCGCAGTGCGATCTCCTGCTGTTGCTCCGACAAGCCTTCAGGTAATTGCGGCGTAGCCACAGTCACGCCAGTATCCTTGCAGGCCTGAAGATCAAGCAGAGGTTGCGTACCACTAATGAAATTAGGCTCTTCCCAATAAATAACTTTAAAGTCACGCGCGAAACGTGACATTATATGTTGAGGCCGCTGGAATACAAAATTCCATCGTAAATGACTAAAGCAAATCAAAACGGATTTATCGGTATGATTTATTTTATTTACGTCTGTCGCGGTGATTAACATGTTATTTATCCCAAGTTCATATCCCTTATGAAACCAATCCACCCCCTGTTGGTTCCCGTATTTCACGATGAACTGAGGAAAATGCGATGGAAATGTGGGCTGGGTTTGAATGTACCCTTAATCGGGTAGGTGACCGCTTTCAGGACCAGCTGCTGCCCACAGAGCGCGAAATGCGAACTGCATGCCTGAAGTCGCTGCCATCACTTGGGGTGACCGCATTCCGGTATCGCATTGCTTGGGACGATGTTTCAACACCATGGGAAACGGTGGCGGAGGATCTCTCGTTACTCACATCGCACAATATCAAGCCCATTATCGGATTGCTCCACCATGGCAGCGGACCGATGGAAACCAGCTTAATTTCGGATAACTTTGTCGACGGAATGGCGGCGCATGCCCGGGAAGTTGCACGCAAGCTACCAACGATCGAATATTGGACACCCATCAATGAACCACTGACGACAGCACGTTTTTCCGGGCTTTATGGGCATTGGTATCCACATAATCGCGATGAGGTATCCTTCTGGACAGCGCTCCTCAATCAGACTGAAGCAACTATCGCAGCGATGCGCGAAATCCGGTTGGTGAACCCGGCCGCCAAACTGATCCAGACTGAAGATCTTGGTAAAAATTATGCTACGGCGGCAATGTCGGATCAAGCGGCTTATAACAATCAACGGCGGTGGATGACTTGGGATTTGCTTTGCGGCCTCGTCAGCCCTGACCATGTTTTTTACGATGGTCTATGTGGGTTGGGCTTCAAAGAGCAACTCGATAGAATTGCGGCTGCCCCCTGCCCGCCTGATATCATTGGCGTAAACCATTATTTGACCAGTGACCGGTTTCTCGACCATCGGATCGAGCGATATCCGGTGCAAAATATTGGAACCAATGGCCGACAGGAATTCGCAGATGTCGAGGCTGTACGGGTCTTATCAGCGCCCACCGACGGTTTAAAAACCGCCTTGTCAGAAGCTTGGGAAAGGTACCAAATTCCTGTCGCACTTACTGAATGCCACAATGGCTGCACGCGTGAAGAGCAAATGCGGTGGGTGCGCGATGCATGGCATGATGCGCAAAGCCTAAATGCGTCTGGTGCGTCCATTGTTGCGGCCACGATCTGGACCCTCATGGGTGCGCGCGGCTGGTCCAACTTACTCACGCAAGAACTGGTTGATTTCGAAGGCGGCGTGTTCGATCCGCGCGGCGGAACGATTAGGCCGACCGGACTTGCGGAGACCATTAAAGCGCTTGCGCATGATACGGCCCTTCCCGCTGCCGTGTCAGGACCTGGCTGGTGGCAACGTGCAGATCGGCTTAGATTCCCGACCGCGCCTGTGGCCCGTCCAGTTGTTCGTACGCACAAAAGCGCACCCGAAGCCCCCATCTTGATTGCAGGAATAACGGGATCGCTTGGCAAGGCTTTGGCGCGTGCAGCGAAGCATCGCGGCCTGCGAATTGTCACCACATCGCGGTCGCAAATGGCAGTTGATGACCGCAGCAGCATCGAAGCCGCCTTGAAAAGGTACAACCCTTGGGCCGTCATCAACGCGACAGGCTGGGTCAAGGTCGACGAAGCGGAACACGCTTACGATTCCTGCATGTCAGCAAATGCATTCGGAGCGCTTGTGCTGGCGCAATGTTGCGAGGAACTTGGCATCCCGAATGCGCACTTTTCTAGCGATTTGGTCTTTGATGGCAAATCAAACGCACCCTACAGCGAATACGCCGCCACAAGCCCGCTAAGTGTGTATGGAGAGAGCAAAGCAATCGCCGACGCGGCATTGCTAGAAATGGCGATGCCGCTGGTCGTTCGCACAGCGGCATTTTTCTCTCCGTTCGACAAATATAATTTCGCACACCAGCTTATCGCTACGGTCAAAAAGGGTGAGACATTTTTAGCCTCGCCTGACCATATGATTTCGCCGACCTATGTGCCACATCTCGCGGACATCGTGCTGGACCTCATCATTGATCGTGCACATGGGCTGTATCACATCAGCAACGGCGCAACGCTCGACTGGCTCCAGTTTGCGCATGAAATTAGCGCAGCATGCGACATAAATCCACGATACATCGGGTCTGCATCAGCAGAAGAGATGGGATGGATTGCGCCCCGCCCCGCGCAATCGGGTCTGCGGTCAATACATGGGCAAATCGTTCCCACTTTAAATCAAGCGCTTAGTAGTTTCGCTAACCACATGCACATGATGTGATAAAGGAGGCCGGCCTTTGACTTGCCCAATGTACTTCAGCCCGCTCCGCCATTGAAATACAAACAGGTTTTTAACCATTCCTTGAGGTTATAACGATACCGCCGTGCAATGCATGCGCGCATTGTCATTGTAGACGACAGATCGACCAACTTACGCGTTTACGCGCAATATGTTGCGATGATGGGTCCGGAGTTCTCCGCGAAGTGTTTTCACAGCGCGATTGAGGCTTTGAAATGGCTTGAAACCGAGACTGCCGATCTTCTTGTCGTTGACTACCGCATGCCCGAAATGAACGGCGCGGAATTCATCAGCAAAATCCGATCTCGCACTGTCGGCGCACACATCCCTGCAATCATCATTACGGCGCGGCAAGACCGGGAATGCCGGATTACTGCGTTGGATGCCGGTGCGACCGACTTTTTGCAGACGCCGGTAACCCACATCGAATTTCGCGATCGTGCATTGCTGCTTTTGGGTCAGCATTATCGGCAACAGGAACTCAAGCAGTCGCTCGAGAACAATCGCACAGGCTCAGATAGCGGGGACGTCGACGACAAAAGCGGCAAGTCGATGTTGGAGCAAATCATCGATACGACGCCAATATTGATCAACGCGACGGACCGAAACGGTAAGTTTCTGTTTTTAAATTCATATCAGGCCGCACTTTTCGGCCGTGATCCGGAACAACTGGTCGGCCGATCCATTTCGGATATCATGGAACCCGACTTGGTTGAGCGCGAAACGCGCCGGAACAA
>JBKBTH010000195.1:1259-4393 GCA_046290915.1 Sphingorhabdus sp. | reverse complement strand
TTGAACCCTCCGCTCTGATGACCGCGATATTGAAGGCGCCTGTTCAACTGATGTGGTTTGGCGGAATCGGTACCTATATTAAGGACCGGGCCGAAAGCCATCTTGATGTCGGCGACCCGGGCAATGATGCCATCCGCGTGAATGGCGCGGATGTGCAGGCGAAGGTCATTGGCGAAGGTGCGAACCTTGGTGTGACGCAGGCTGGACGCATTGGCTATGCGCTGCGTGGTGGCCGGATCAACACAGATTTCATCGACAACAGCGCTGGCGTCGATTGTTCGGATAACGAAGTGAACATCAAAATCGCGCTGAATGCGCAGATGCGCGCCGGCAAGTTGAAAGAGCCCGCGCGCAACGTGTTGCTCGCAGATATGACTGATGCCGTTGCCCATTTGGTGCTTGAGGACAATCGGCTGCAAACGCTTGCGCTATCCATTGCCGAAACCGGTGGTGCTGGCGATTTGCCTGCCTATGTGCGGCTCATCGAAATCTTCGAAGGCTCCGGAAAGCTTGACCGTGCAGTTGAGGGGCTTGCCCCGAACGAAGAGTTATTCCGGCGCGCAAGCGAGGGGCGTGGTCTCACCCGGCCCGAACTGGCCGTGCTACTTTCGACCGCAAAGCTTGCCGCGCAGGACGGTGTTGAGGAAGCGCCTCTAGCGCAAGATGCCTCAATGGACAGCGAAGTACTCGCTGCGTTCCCGGACGCGATGGTCAAGGCGCACAAAAGCGCTATTTTGTCGCACCGGTTGCGCAAGGAAATCATCGCGACGAAATTGGCAAACCGCATGATCAATCGGCTTGGTATGCTTCATCCGTTTGAACTGGCCGAAGAAGAGGGCTGTGGCCTTGGTGATGTTGCGGCGGCGTTCGCCATTGCCGAGCGAATCTATGATCTGCCATCGCTGTGGCAGGCGATCGATACGACACCGATGCCCGAAGCAACGCGGCTGATGCTATTCAATCAAGCGGCTGTGGAAATCCGGGCTCAGATGGCCGACATCATCCGGAACGCGCATGAAGGCCGCGATGTTAGTGCCGCCACCGCTGTATATGCCCCCGTTGTGCAGAAATTGTCTGCCGCGCTGGACGGTTTGCTGCCCAATGATGTTCGCCTTCAGACCGAACGCTTCGGCACGCGGCTGACGGAAAATGGCGCGCCACGTAAAATTGCTGATCGGCTTGTTGAATTGGCGCAATTGGATGGTGCTATCGGATTGGCTGCGCTTTCATCTACCCAAAAAGGTGACGTGACTGCGCTCACCCGAGCATTCACTGCGCTGGGTGACGCGCTTGGCTTAAGCTGGGCGCAGGGGACTGCCATGCAGATTGATCCGCACGACCCGTGGGAGCGGCTGCTGGTCGCTGGGCTCGCGCGTGATTTCCAGACGATGCGATTGGACTTCCTGCGCCGCCGTGGGGCGAAGAAGCCACTCGATGATGCAGAAGCCTGGCTGGAAACCAACGCCGTGCGCGTGCGTGCATTTAAAGCAATGGTGGACCGTGCCCGCATGGCAGGCATCCCAACGCCCGCGATGCTGGCACAGGTCGCAGGTCAGGCTAGAGTGTTACTGGGGCGTTAAACCCTTAGCTCTTGGATGGAGCCAACCCAGCCGGATTGCCTTTGGTTGAGGGGTTCGAAGCATTTTGCTTTTTGGGCCCCTCTGCCTTTGGTTTACGGACTTCGCGGCTCGATTTCTTTTGGCTCTTTGCCATGATTTTTTCCTTTTGGGGGTGGAGGGCACAACGCGCGAACCACCAGATCGTTCACGCGAACGTCCGTGGTTCATTACCTATATGCACGAATGGCCCCCGTTGTAAGGCCGATGCCGAAATGGAGTGATTTAGGCCACTACCTCGGCCTCACGCTTATAGATGCTGTTCAGCGGATGGCGGAAGAGCTTCATCACCATGGGTTCGAAAAACTCCAATGGCAGTGTGTCATATTCGGGATCGAATGACGGGCAGTCATATTTGTCGATAAATTCTTCGGTGTCGGCGAACCATTCATGACCACGGAATTTTTCGCGCATGTCGCGATTGAGGCCAAGATGGTGGAAGAAATTGCGGCCTTGAAAAATGCCGTGGTTCTGAACAATCCAGTGCAGTTTTTCGGAGACGAATGGCTTTAAAATCGCTGCCGCAATGTCTGGGTGATTTGCCGCACCAAGGGTGTCCCCAATGTCATGCAGCAGCGCCATGACGACATAATCTTCATCCCGTCCGTCACGATGGGCGCGCGTTGCGGTTTGCAGCGAATGGGTCAGGCGGTCGACCGCGAATCCCCCGAAGTCACCATCGAGCAGTCGAAGATGGTCCAATATCCGTTGTCCGCCATTTTGCGAGAACGGGATATTGTGCCGCATGATGATTTGCCAATCTTCCTGCGTACTTTGTGACATGTCGTGGAAATTTGCGCGGTCTTCGTGGTTGTCCATGGTCGGTATCCTCTCAGCAAAAGCCTATCATGTCCGCGTGATGAAACAAGTGCTTCATGCGCGCGTAAAATGCGGCTAGACCGAATTTATGGCGGTACTTGAGCTTACAGACAAACCCTTCTTTGCCGATAAAAATCGCGCTTTTTGGAACCTACATTCAGCTGGCTGGGCCGGAGCAGTCATTTTGCGCGCTGCGTCGGGTATTGCCCAAGGGCAGCCAGTCAGCTTCCTTGTACCCATCCTGATTTCAGCCGTGACCGGCTATTCGATAACGCTTCTGCTATCGGTCATTTACCGGTTTTTGATTGACCAGCGGCCGTTTATCACGTGGAGCCTGACGTTCGTTGCGGTGTCCTTGGCCACGATTGGATACGCCTATATCGATGTGTGGGTGCTCCAGACTATTCGTGACGGGGTGGATGAAACGCCCTTTGCGCAGCTGTGGCTCGCCGCGATTTACATCAACTCGGTGCTCTTGGCGGCTTGGTCGGCACTCTATTACGCAATCAATTATTTCGTTCGTGCTGAAGAACAAGCGGATCAGATGATGCGGCTTGAGGCGCAGGCAACGAGTGCGCAGCTTACGATGTTGCGGTATCAGTTGAATCCACATTTTCTGTTTAACACGTTGAACAGCATATCCACGCTCGTGCTGCTGAAGCAGACTGAGCAGGCCAACGCGATGCTGTCGCGGCTATC
>JBKBTH010000195.1:0-1159 GCA_046290915.1 Sphingorhabdus sp. | reverse complement strand
AACACGTTGAACAGCATATCCACGCTCGTGCTGCTGAAGCAGACTGAGCAGGCCAACGCGATGCTGTCGCGGCTATCTTCCTTCTTGCGCTTTACCCTCATCAACGAAGCTGCGGCCAAGGTGCCGCTCACGCAAGAGGTCGAGACGTTGAAGCTCTATCTCGATATCGAAAAGATGCGTTTTGAAGAACGGCTGCGGACATATTTCACGATTGAACCGGCTGTCGAGAACGCTCTGGTACCGTCACTTCTCCTTCAGCCATTGGTGGAAAATGCCATCAAATATGCCGTAACGCCCAAGGAGGAGGGGGCTGACATTTCGGTGACCGCTCAACTCGTCGGTCAAAGAGTGCGGATTACCGTGTCGGACACTGGACCGGGCTTGCAGCCGGGGCAGCAAGATCACAGCCTCTCCATTGGTGTTGGTATGGCCAACACGCGCGAGCGACTTTCACAAGCATATGGCGAAGATCAACGCTTTGAACATTATGTAAAAGCGGGCGGAGGATTTGAGGTTTTGTTGGAACTACCGTACCAAAGTCGAATTATAGCAGGGGAAGACAATCAGGCGGGGGCTAAGCAGCAAGGAAAAATATCCGCATGAGCATTCGTACAATATTGGTCGACGATGAAAAGCTAGCGATCCAAGGCCTCGAATTAAGGTTGCAGGCATTTGACGACATCGAAATCGTCGCTACCTGCCACAATGGCCGTGAGGCCATTCGCAAGATTAAGACGCTAAAACCCGATCTGGTGTTTCTCGACATTCAGATGCCGGGATTTGACGGGTTTTCAGTTGTGCAGGGCGTGATGGACATCGATCCGCCGTTGTTCGTTTTCGTGACCGCTTATTCGGAGCATGCGATTAAGGCTTTCGAGGCGCAGGCTATCGATTACCTCATGAAGCCAGTTGAGCCGGACCGTCTTGCCGATACCATGGATCGTGTGCGCAGCAGGCTTGCTGACAAGCGCACATCGGATGAGCTGGATAGGCTTCGCAATGTCATCAATGAAGTCGCGCCGAATGCAGCTGACAATCTGAGTTCGCTTGATGACGACATGGCGTCGACTCGTTTTGAGAAGCTGATTAACGTCAAAGATCGCGGGCAGATTTTCCGCGTAGATGTTGAAAGCATTGAACGCATCGATGCCGCTGGTGA
>JBKBTH010000194.1:0-4412 GCA_046290915.1 Sphingorhabdus sp. | reverse complement strand
GTCGTCATAGACGGATGCACCGGTGTCCAGCGCTTCGGTTAGAACCGCAATGCGGTCGATAACCGCGAGCACCGCAGTCACCAGATCGGCCGACACCTCAACCTCGCCATCACGCGCGGCACTCATAACATCTTCAGCAGCGTGGCTAAGGCGAAGCAGTCGCGGCAACGCCAGAAAGCCACAGCTGCCTTTTACAGTGTGGACGAAGCGAAAGACGCTGTCGAGCAACGCGCGGTCATGCGGCCGACGCTCCCATTCGACCAACTGACTTGTCAGTGCCTCAAGCGTTTCGCGCGTTTCAGCAATAAAGTCTTCTATCAAGTCGTCCATATCTGCTGATCCGTTCCACCAGACCCAACAGTTGACGACATATGGTTAAAAAGACGTTGAGAACATCACACCTACTTTGTGCGAACAAGCGCTCCAATGACGAGATGTTCGGCATCTGGCTCAGCAAGTTGGACCATGCCGCCGTCTTGCAACGCAAGCGTGTGCGCCATCCATGCCGCAGCGGTGCGGGAATCTACCATTGACGCATCCAGCTTGCCGGTCAGTGCCTCCCGAACGGCCGAGTCCATAACGATCTTTGGTCCGCTCGCACGGATAACAATCTCATGTTCGCCCAGCCCAGCCTCTACGCCTACAAACAAGGTGCCGCCGCGCACCAGTGCATCGTTCGCCAGCAGCACAAGGTTTAGCAAGGTTTTTACAGCCCGCTTTGGCATCATGTGCGCAGGAACTGCCCATTCCAACGATGTGCGACCACTTGCGGTCACCATCGGTTCGATGACGATCCGCGCTTCTTGAGGATCAATATCCGGACCAAAGCCACCAGCGGCTCCAAAGGCAAGTCGGAAAAACTTAAGCTTATCGGCGGCAGCACGCGCGCTTTCCGCAAGCAGGTCCATGCACCGTTGCCGCATTTCGGGATCATGCTCGTCGGCCAGCAGCTCAAGGCCATTATTCATAGCGCCAACAGGGCTTAAGAGGTCATGACACAAGCGCGAGCAAAGCAGGCTGGCAAAATCGATTTCCGTGTCCGACATTAAAAATAGTTCCCTAGGCTGACTGGCATGTTGATGGCGCTCATGGACTTTGTTTACAAGTGTTTCAACCCTCCACAATCAGCGGCACCGAGGTAAATCCGGTGACTCGACCGCCACTAACTATGGGTTGCCACGCGGTAATGGCATCTCCTGCAATGATGATGCATAACAGCCCATCGGGCGCTGACTGCGCAATGTCCGACGCAGAAGGACGTGCGACGTTATTTGGGTGCGAATGAAAGTAACCCAAAATGGGCATCCCACCCGCTCGGATATCCTTATGCACCGCAATAAGTGCCGCAGGATCAATCTCGAAAATGCGGGATGGCTCCGCGGCAACGTTAGCTGTCCGTTCGACGGCAATGACTTCGCTGCCCTTACCACGCAATATACCGCAACATTCATATTGGCCGGCGTCGTCTGCCCATTGCAGAAGTTGTTTCTGGTCATTGCTTGATAAACGGACGGCCATAACCCATGTGTATGTGATGGTTGGGGAAAATACCACATTTACAGGTATTCTGGGCGAAGGAAGACTTGATAGCGCGCTTGCTGCAGCGCTGCCGCAATTTTCACGTGCACGGATTCAGGCTCTCATTGGAGAGGCTGCGCTGCAAATCAACGGACAGAGCTTCGCTGACCCAGCAACCAAAAAGATGTCAGGGCAGCATTTTGAGCTTAATGTTCCTGCCCCCCGGCCCGACAAAGCCATTCCGCAGGATATAAAACTTGCCGTTGTCTACGAAGATGATCACCTCATCATCGTGAACAAGCCCGCTGGGTTGGTCGTCCACCCCGCCGCGGGACATCTCGACGGGACGTTGGTCAACGCGTTGCTGCACCATTGCCATGGCAAATTGTCGGGCATTGGCGGCGTGCAGCGTCCTGGTATTGTTCACCGCATTGATAAGGATACATCGGGGCTATTGGTCGTGGCAAAAAGCGACCTCGCACACGAGGGCCTGGCAAAATTGTTCGCCGCGCATGACATTGAGCGCAAATATATTGCCATCGTTAGTGGTGTCCCTGCTCCTCCGGCGGGAACCGTTCGGACGCAAATTGGGCGATCGACAACAAACCGCAAAAAAATGGCGGTGCTGCCCGATTCTAAGGGTAAGCACGCGGTAACCCATTTTCGCATGACAGAGGCATTTTCAAAGACCGCGGTGGTTGAATGCACGCTGGAAACAGGTCGGACTCATCAAGTTCGCGTCCATATGGCGCACATCGGACACCCACTGATTGGCGATAGCGTTTATTCTAATCGACAAAACCCCTACAGAATTGGACCAGATCAGGCTCGGTTCGACCGACAAGCATTGCATGCTGCCTCATTGGGGTTTATTCATCCGATAACCGGCGAAACTTTACGGTTCGAATGCGGTATACCAGAAGATATGCAGCTTCTGTTAAGCCAGTTACGCATATAGGATTTCAAAGGGAACGCTTTGCTAGCGGGTGCTTGATGAGGCCCGGTGGGAAGCACAACGAAAGAGGAAAACATGTCTGAGAAAAAGAGTGTTCCGGCTACAATACCTGCCCTTGGGGGGGACGCGAGCCTTAACCGTTACCTGAGCGAAATCCGGAAGTTTCCGGTTTTGAAGCCTGAGCAGGAATATATGCTCGCCAAACGCTTTCAGGAGCACGGCGATACCAAAGCTGCCGAACAGCTGGTTACGTCACATCTTCGCCTCGTATCAAAAATTGCTATGGGCTATCGCGGCTACGGCCTGCCGGTGTCCGAGCTAATTTCCGAAGGCAATATCGGATTGATGCAAGGCGTTAAGAAATTTGATCCAGACCGCGGTTTCCGCCTCGCGACCTACGCGATGTGGTGGATTCGTGCGTCGATGCAGGAATTCATCCTGCGCAGCTGGAGCCTCGTAAAAATCGGCACCACGGCCGCGCAAAAAAAGCTGTTCTTCAACCTCCGCCGGATGAAAAATAATCTTCAGGCATTTGAAGATGGCGACCTGAACCAGGAAGCCTTGCGCAAAATTGCCACTGACCTTGGTGTGTCAGAGGAAGAAGTGAACAACATGAACCGCCGCATGGCGATGGGCGGTGACACGTCACTGAATGTCCCGATGCGCGAAGATGGCGATGGCCAGTGGCAGGATTGGTTAGTCGACGACACGCCATTGCAGGACGAACGCGTTGCCGACGCGCAGGAAGGCGACATGCGCCATGCCCTGTTGTCCGAAGCGATGGATAGCTTGAATGACCGCGAAAAGCACATTCTGACGCAGCGCCGGTTGATTGAAGAGCCGCAGACGCTCGAAGAGCTCAGCCAGACATATAGCGTCAGCCGTGAACGCGTGCGCCAGATTGAAGTGCGCGCATTCGAAAAGCTGCAAAAGGCGATGTTGCGCATCGCTGGCGAGAAGCGTCTACTTCTTACGATCTAATCGGATGTAAAAATTGGTGACGGGCGGGAGACGCTGCGCTAGCTTTTGTGCATGACAAAACCGAAGCGCTCGTTTTCTGCCCGTTTCTTACGTTCCACCCTTAAGACGGCTATCTACTTTACCGGCGGAACAGCGGCGTTGACTGCGGTTTATGCCGTCGTTCCCGTGCCCACCACGCTGACGATGCTGTTTGACAGCAACGGTGCAAAGCGCGACTGGACTTCACTTTCCAACATTTCACCAAATCTGGTGCGCGCGGTAATCGCCGCGGAGGATGGCAAATTTTGTAGCCATGATGGCTTTGATCGCGAGGCGATTGAAAAGGCTTTGAAGCGCAACCAGCAAGGCGGAAAAATGCGCGGTGGTTCGACGATCAGCCAGCAAACTGCAAAGAACGTATTTCTATGGCAGGGATCAGGATGGACGCGTTACGTCCGGAAAGTTCCAGAAGTCTACTTCACATTCCTGATTGAAAAAATCTGGGGCAAGCGCCGGATTATGGAAGTGTATTTGAACGTCGCTGAAACCGGCATTGGTACATATGGCGCCGAAGAAGGCGCGCAGCGTTATTTTAACAAATCCGCAAAAGACCTGACCCGAACAGAAGCTGCGCGATTGGCGGCCATCCTGCCACTGCCAAAAAAGCGTGCAGTGAACGGCGTTGGCGGTTTCACGCGCCGGTACGGAAACAGCATCTCCGCGCGCATTCGGGTAGTCCAACGCGACGGACTAGATGGCTGCATTTACCCATAAAAAAAGGGCGGAACCAAAGTCCCGCCCTGATTCATAATCTTGGTTCAGTCGCTTAGAATGCGAAGGTCACCGTTCCGCTGACGGTGCGTGGTGCACCGATCTGGACGAAGCCAGGGCCGCCATAAGTCGCAACACCGGTTGTACGGTTATATGTTGCGCTCTGTGCCAAGCCTCCGCCAAAACCGCCGACATAAAATTGGTCGAA
>JBKBTH010000193.1:1646-4419 GCA_046290915.1 Sphingorhabdus sp. | reverse complement strand
TTGTCCGAAGTTGAGGAAGATGTTGGCACGCTTGGTGGGCTAGCGTTTGTTATCGCCGGTCAAGTTCCTGATGTTGGCCAAATGCTGACACACGATGCCAGTGGCTGGAAACTCGAAATATTGGAAGCGGACGAGAAACGGGTAACGCGCATCCGGTTATTTGCGCCAGTGCTCGATGCACACGAACTCGGCGAATAAGAAGCCGTTAAAGCTGCGCGGCGAGTTTCTCGGCGCGTATTCGCCAGGTTTCTGCCAGAGTTTCAAGCTGCGACAACGCCTGAAGTTCGGCCTGCGCGCCAGCCTTCTTATGGCCGCCGCCAATCAGCAGTTTGAATACACGTGCGACGGTCCAGTCATGTCCAGCCTGTTCGACCTGTTCAATCCGGTCGCCCGGTGCGACTTGGCCTTCTTCAATCACGCGGAAATAGCCACCGCATCGGCCTGAGCTAATGACCACTCCGGACAGACCATGCACGCCAAAGTGATGGTCAAGCTTCCAACATGGCTGACGCCCTTGTGCTAACTCAACCAAGGCCTTTCCTATCCGAAACCTGTCCCCAATGCGCAGCCTGTCCTCGGTCAGTCCCGATGCGCTGATATTCTCACCAAAGGCGCCGGCGAAATCAAGTTTGGGATTCGTAAAACCTTCGGCCGCAAAATAGGCAATCCATCTGGGATAATGTTCGGCGGGATAAAAATGCACCGCCTTATCGACGCCCCCGTGCACCGTTGGGTCGGCCACCTGATCGCCTTCAAACCCCAACTGGCGGAGCATTACGGGCTGGTCAACTGGCGTACGTGCCATGGCGCTCATCGTGCCATCGGCGCGGAAGGGCTTGGGGCCACCGGTTAGCAGCGTGTCGATTTGGGTTAGTATCATCGCAAAGACATATCCCACCAAATACAGCATTCCCATTGGCATTTTGCGCTACCGCCGATAAAAGCGCTGCGATGCAGACCAGCGACCTTCGCATTGCGCTTTTCAGCGGCAATTATAACTATGTACGCGATGGCGCTAATCAGGCGCTCAACCGGCTGGTGGGATATCTTTTAAGCCAAGGCGCGTCGGTGCGCATTTATTCGCCGACTGTTGAGGAACCGGCATTCCCGGCAACTGGCGAGCTGGTATCGGTGCCTTCGATGGCAATTCCCTTTCGTCCCGAATATCGCCTTCCCGTAACGCTGTCGGGCAAAGTAAAACGCGACCTCGATGCGTTCAGCCCGAATGTCGTCCATATCGCCAGCCCGGACCGTGTCGCCCGTCAGGCGGTTAAGTGGGCGCAAAAACGCAATTTGCCGGTACTGAGTTCAGTGCATACGCGGTTCGAAACCTATTTCCGTTATTACAACATGTCGTTCGCCGAACCATTGGTTGAGGCGTGGCTGCGCCGTCTGTATCGCAAATGCGACGCGTTGGTTGCGCCTTCCGAGAGCTTTGCGCAGGTCTTGCGCGAGCAGCGGATGAATTATGACATCGACATCTGGTCCCGCGGCGTAGATCGTGAGATTTTCAATCCCGCCCGCCGCGATCTTGAATGGCGCCGCGCCCAGGGACTGACGGACGAACCTGTTGTCATCGGCTTTTTGGGCCGACTGGTCATGGAAAAGGGCCTTGACGTGTTTTCCGATGCGATTGACCAATTGCGCCGTCGCAACGTGCCGCATCAGGTCATGGTGATCGGGGAGGGCCCCGCGCGCGGTTGGTTCGAAAGCCGCCTGCCCCACGCACGCTTTGTCGGTTTTCAGGGCGGGCACGATCTCGGCCGTGCAGTTGCGGGCATGGACCTGTTGTTCAACCCCAGCGTGACCGAGACGTTCGGCAATGTAACACTGGAGGCAATGGCCTGCGGACTTCCTGTAGTCGCCGCAAAGGCAACGGGCAGCCAAAGCCTGGTCGAGGATAATGTATCCGGCCGCCTAATCACTCCGGGCGCAATCCAAAAATTTGCAGACAGCCTGCAATTATACTGCACGGATCCCGACTTGCGCGCCAAACATGGCGACGCGGGTGAGCGCAGATCGCTTGACTACAGCTGGGATGCCATCAACCAGACCGTTGCAGACACGTACCTCCGCCTCATCCGTCAACGTGCCGCGCGTGCCATTGCTGCACGCTAAATTGCTGGCTGTGGTCGCCGGTATGGCCTTTGACGGAACCTGCTCTAGCGACGGATGGTTGGGCCTAAGTAAAATACCGTCCAAGGCAGAAGCATGAGCGACCTTTTTCACGACGAACCAGCGCAGACAGGGATGCCGCCAAAGACAGCGCCGCTCGCGGATAAGCTTCGTCCTGCGCAGCTGAGTGAAATCATTGGTCAGGAGCATCTGACAGGGCCCGAAGGCGCGATTGGCCGAATGGTGGCCGCCGGCAAATTGTCGTCGATGATCCTCTGGGGCCCGCCAGGAACCGGAAAGACCAGCATCGCGCGGCTGTTGGCGGATGCCGTTAACATGCATTATAAGCCGATCTCCGCAGTATTTTCCGGCGTTGCAGACCTGAAAAAGGCGTTTGCCGAAGCCGAAACCATGGCGCGTACGGGCAAGCAAACATTGTTGTTCGTGGACGAAATCCATCGTTTCAACCGCGCGCAGCAGGACGGATTTCTGCCCTTTGTTGAAAGCGGCTTAGTTACGCTCGTTGGCGCGACGACTGAAAACCCCTCGTTCGAATTGAACGCCGCGTTGCTGTCACGCACGCAAGTCATGGTGCTTCACCGCCTTGATGACGCCGCGTTGACGACATTGCTTGCCCGCGCAGAAGCTATCATGGAGC
>JBKBTH010000193.1:0-1637 GCA_046290915.1 Sphingorhabdus sp. | reverse complement strand
GACGGCGATGGTCGCTTCCTTCTCAATCAGGCCGAAACGCTGTTTTCCATCACGATTGAAAACCCGCTCGACCCCACTGCAATGGCGGCGCTGCTTCAGCGGCGCATGCCGGTCTATGACAAGGACCGCGAAGGGCATTATAACCTAATCTCGGCGCTGCACAAAAGCTTGCGTGGCTCTGATCCGCAAGCTGCGCTTTATTGGATGGCGCGCATGTTGGTGGCAGGCGAAGAGCCATTATATGTGCTGCGCCGTCTCGTTCGTTTCGCCAGCGAAGATATCGGCCTCGCCGACCCGCAAGCGCTCGTCCAGTGTCTCGCGGCAAAGGACGCATATGAATTTCTGGGTAGCCCCGAAGGGGAAGTCGCCATCGTTCAGGCGTGCCTGTACCTTGCGACCGCGCCAAAATCGAACGCCGCGTACAAGGCGCAGAAATCCGCGTGGAAAATGGCACGCGATACCGGTTCGTTAATGCCGCCTGCAAACATCCTGAATGCGCCGACGAAGCTGATGAAAGACATCGGCTATGGCGCATGCTATGCCTACGACCATGACAGCGCGGACGGATTTTCAGGTGCCAATTACTGGCCTGATCAAGTTACGCCGACGCAGCTTTACCAGCCCGTCGAACGTGGTTTTGAACGCAAGATAGTCGAACGCTTGCAATATTGGGACCGTCTGCGCGCGCGCAAGAGCGATCCAGACGCTGCATGACCCTTTCGTACTGCCAAACGTTGTAATGCGGCCCTTCACGCGTTTTGCTTGTGCCGATTGGTCAGGTGCAAAGGGCAGCCGCCATCCTGGCATAGCCCTTGCTGTTTGCGAAGCAGGCAACGAAGCGCCGCGCCTCGTGCCCGCCCCGGCCGGCATTTGGTCGCGCCAGGCGGTTGCCGACTGGCTGCTGGCACAGGATGATGATTTACTGATCGGTTTCGACTTCAGCTTTGCGCCACCCATGATTGCACGCGGCAGCTACTTACCCGGTGACGCACTGCCGACGTCAGCCAAGCCGTTCTGGGCCTATGTCGATGACATCTGCGACGATCCGGATTTAGGCGCAGCGTCATTCCTTGAAAAACACCATCGCCGCCATTTCTATTTCGGCGCTGCCGATGGCGTGAAGTCGACATTTCTGCATTGGCGGCAATGCGAATTGTTGAACATGAACAGCAGCGGCAAAACGTCGACCGTTTTTGATGCCATTGGTGCATCACAAGTTGCAAAGGCAAGCTTTGCCGGCATGCGCTTTCTAAACCATGTCCGTGACCATGTCGCCATCTGGCCGTTTGACCCGCTGCCCGAACGCGGCCCTGTTGCTGTAGAAATCTATACCACAATTGCCGCACGCGCCGCAGGAGTCGCCAAAGGTCGAAGCAAGATCCGCGACGCTGAAGGGTTGGATAATGCGCTGCAGACGGTTGGCTCCCTGCCCCATGCCCCACTCGAACGCTACACAGACCATGCGACAGATGCGCTGCTCACCGCCGCATGGCTGCGCGCGACAGCCTCAAATCCGCAATTTTGGTCACCATCTGCATTAAATTCGGAAATAGCAGCAACTGAGGGCTGGACCTTTGGCGTAATTTGAGGCTAAGGGCCCCACAGAGTGCCGGCTTAGCTCAGTTGGTAGAGCACCT
>JBKBTH010000192.1:0-4419 GCA_046290915.1 Sphingorhabdus sp. | reverse complement strand
GGCATGGGTACGCACGTATCCTGGGCATTTGCCTCGGCTATCTGGTTGTATCTCGTCCTTGGCTTTATCCGTCCATTTTTCATGGACAGCTGGGCCGAAGCAGTACCGTTTGGCATATTCCCGCATCTTGAATGGACGAACAACTTCTCGCTGCAATATGGCAACTTGTTCTACAACCCGTTTCACGCGCTTTCGATTGTCTTCCTATATGGTTCAGCATTGCTGTTCGCCATGCATGGCGCGACAATATTGGCGGTTGGCCGTTATGGCGGCGAGCGTGAATTGGAACAGATTACCGATCGCGGTACAGCGTCCGAACGCGCTGCCTTGTTCTGGAGATGGACCATGGGCTTTAACGCCACGATGGAATCCATTCACCGTTGGGCTTGGTGGTTCGCAGTGCTTACGACTCTAACCGGCGGCATCGGAATCTTGCTAACGGGTACGGTTGTAGACAACTGGTATTTGTGGGCGATCGAACATGGCTACGCGCCCGACTATTGATCGCGGCAACATCTGAAAAAAACCCGGCCATTGCGCCGGGTTTTTTTATGCCTGTTGTTGAAGCATCCGGCGCCGCCGCAGGTCATAGAGGTGCACCGGGAAGGCCAAGGCCAAAGGCAGGGAAATGAAGGGCCATTCCATACCCGTGAGCGCGGCACGCAGCCCAAGCATCATCAATACAGCAGGAAGCAATGCGGGGACGATGTCCGCCCATCTCTGACCTCGCCACTTAAGCCAGAGGGCTTCGACCAACAATACTGCAAGCACAACATCAACGGCGCGGCCGCTGGCGAAGAATTGCTCCATCAGCCGAAGGGACCGTTGAGTTGAACGACCTGATAATTCAACACGCCGGCTATCGTCACCCAGATTAGATAGGGAACAAGCATGATCGCTGACCATTTGTAAAAGCGACCACAGAATATGATCAAGACCAAGATCGATAGCCAAAGAGCAACCAGCTCATAAACGGCAATGTCGGGGCGTTCCATGCGGAAGAAAAGGAAGCTCCAGCCCAAATTGAGAAAACCATTGAGCGCGAAAAGGCCAAGTACGCCTTCGGACTCGCGGCGGGTTGGCGCCTTTTCCCAAGCGAGCACACCGGACACCGCGATCATCGCAAAAATAGCCGTCCAGATGACGCCAAACATATAATCCGGCGGTGCCCAACCGGGCTGCTCGAGTGAATAATACCAGTCGTCTAAAACGGTAATGGTGCCCCCGACAATGGCTGTGACCAATGCCAGTGTCCCGGCAATGATGGTCGGGAAAATGCGCGCTCTGTTCATGCCAGGCTTATCTCTCCACTGGTTTAAGCCCGAACAGGTGGCCCAGATCCTTAAAGAAGATCCGGAGATGGGCCATGGGATCGCGCCGCACGAGTTGTTTGTTCATGTAGGCTTCCCATGTCAAGCGCTGGACATCGGGGTCCTCACACATCTTTACAAATCGTTCGCGGCGTTTGTCGTTTTTGTACCAGAAATATTGCATCACACCCAGGATCCAGAAGACCCGGCCATGCGCTTTCATGAATGACTTGCGCGCCAACCGGAGTGCGCTTGGATTGCCTGACGTTAAAAAGGCACTGACAGCATCAGCGCTCATCCGGCCAGCGGTCATCGCATAATAGATGCCCTCACCCGAAGATGGCGCAACCACGCCAGCAGCATCACCAGCAACGACGACATTCCTGCCATTGTCCCACCGCTTCAGCGGCTTGAGCGGGATTGGCGCCCCTTCGCGGCGCAACGTCTTCCAATGGGCAAGTCCGGTCTGCTCGCGCATCAACCGCGTGGTTTCACGCAAGGGAAATCCCTTGTCCGCGCTTCCAAGCCCAATGCTGGCAGTTTTGCCATGCGGGAAAATCCAGGCGTAGAAATCAGGTGACAAATGCCCCTGATAATAGACGTCGCAGCGGGTTGGATCATAATCCTCATTATGTTCGTCGGGAACCTCGACAATCTCATGATAGGCAAAAACGCATGGCACACGGCCTGCGTTCTTAAGGCATTGTGCGGCTACAGATGAACGCGCACCGTCCGCCCCGATGACTGACCGCGTGGTTACGGTCTGCAACTCTCCGTTGCGGTCAGAGCGGTAAGACAAGGTGACCACAGTGTTGCTGTCGTCCACGTCTTCGCATTTGCCGGTAACGCGTGTCGCGCCCGCTTCGGCGGCGCGTTTGCGAAGCCATTCATCAAACGTATCGCGGTCGACCATGCCAACATAGCCATCGCCCACGGGCATCATGACTTTCTTGTTCGACGGCGCGATGATCCGCGCGGACTTTGCATGCGCGACCAACATGGTTTGCGGAATATCAAAGTCTTTGAGCAAGCGAGGCGGAACTGCACCACCACATGGTTTCACGCGCCCGGCTTTGTCGAGCAGCATCACCTTATAACCTGCGCATGCCAAATCATGGGCAGCCGTTGCCCCCGATGGGCCGCCACCAACGACGATCACGTCAAAATCTGTTTGGGTTGTCATAATTGCACCGCCTTTCTTGCAGGTGTTTGCTGCGCGATATTGGTTGCAGTCGCGATAAGCGCTGCAATCACAAACATGGCGGCTTCAATGGCAAAAACGGTTTGGAAGGCGACGCCATCCTGTCCAATCCGAGCACGTAACTGATCTACGATAATGGCGCCGAGCAATCCGCCCGCGCCAAAAGCAATGGCTTGTGCAGCGCCCCACACGCCCATGCGCGCGCCCACGCCCGATGTCTTGCCGTCGCTGGCAAGTTGCAGCATTGCACCGACAGCAGCGACGGCGAAAATGCCGTTGGCGACGCCAAGCGCGAACACATTCGCTTTTAATGGCCACGCTGGACCGACCACTTCTGCAAAGGAAAGTCCCACCAACATGACCGCTGAACTGAAGCAGCCAAGGATGATCCACAGCCGCGAATTCTGCCCAAACCGCCGCGCTAGTAAGCTGCCGCCGGCGCCGGATACCAACATGCCGAGCAAGATGCCGCTATGCTGCACGCCCGCCAATTTGGTGGATTCGCCCGGGCTCATGTTGAACACGAAACCGGCAAACGGCTCAAGGATGAGGTCCTGCATGCTGTAGGCCAACATCGAAATGAACACAAAATAGGTGAAGCGGCGCGCGGGACCGTCGGTCCAAATGTTGCGAATGACATCGGCCAAGGGCTGATCAATCAGTGGTCCTTCAGTCGCAACAGGCTCGCTATTGCGTTCAAGACCACGCAGCGCCAGCGCCGCAGCACAAAATGCCACGAGAACGACGAGACTTGCCACAATCGCAAGGCGCGATTCTGTAAAGGGATCGAGATAGCTGCCAGAAACCCCCGCCGCGACGACGATGCCTGCAACCATCATCGTCCAGCTGATCGCTGCGGCAGCGGGCTTGCGTTCGACTGACACGCGCGACGCCAGCAATGCGAGCAACGCTGTGCCCGACATACCGACGCCTAAGCCGATCATGGAAAAGCCTATAACTGCCAGGACGATGGGAAAGACACCCTTCGACGCCATCATGATAGTGGCATCTATCGACAGCAATGTGCCCAGCGCCAAAACGCCCATCCCGCCTATAATCCAACTGCTGCGATGCGCCGACCGGTCCGAATTGTGGCCCCAAATTGGGCGTGTCAGTTGCACGCCATAATGCCACGCGACAAGCCCGGCAGGGACCGCAGCGGCAATCGCATATTCAACAACCATGACACGGTTGAGCAGTGAGGTCGCGAGCATAACGATAGCGCCAATTGCAGCTTGCACCGTGCCGAGCCGGACAATGGAGAACCAGCCAATGCCCGCTGCGTTCTGATTTTGTGTGGTCATATATAGCCCCCAAGTCCCAGCGCGGCGGCCAGCATGCCAAAAACGTAAAGCGACACACCCGTCGCATTGTACCAAGGTGCATATTTTGCCGGGTCACGCACAAGGCGGACCATCAGGAAAATCTGCAAGATTGTGAAAGCAAAAACGATGATCGCCGACAGTGTAAGTCCCCGCGCATAGAGCACTGCGATGACCGCAAGTTGCGCAGCAGCCATGACCACGCAGGCAAAGATCGCTGCTGGCCGGATACCCAGGACGACTGGCAATGAGCGAAGCCCCGTAGCTTTATCGCCCGTAACGGCCTTAAAGTCGTTCAGCGTCATAATGCCATGCGCGCCAAGGCTGTAGAGCAATAGAATGATCAGAATCGTCATATTTGGCAGCGCACCGACCATCACGCTTGCGCCAGTAAACCAGGACAGGCCTTCGTAGCTTAATGCGCACAAAAGTGGCCCGAACCAGCCGCTGCGCTTCGCGCGAAATGGCGCTGCGCTATAGGCCCAGCCCGAAAACAACGCGACGCATGTGGCGACGAAAACCCACTGGCCCAAAGCTGCTGCCAGTCCAAGCGATATGAGCGCGCCCATTACAGCTATGCCGATTG
>JBKBTH010000191.1:0-4443 GCA_046290915.1 Sphingorhabdus sp. | reverse complement strand
CGGAAGTCGAGCAACCGGAAACGGCCTTCACCTTTCAGATGGTACCGCGCTTCAAACGCTTCCCAGATGTCCGCACTGGTCAACTCCCGCCCCGTGGAATCAGACAATTCCTGCACTGTCGTCGAAAAATTGGCCTGCATCCGCTTAGGCAGTTTGAGGCCCTGGTCCTGCTCGATAACCCAAGCCACACCGCCCTTGCCGCTTTGCGAATTGACGCGAATGACCGCTTCATATGACCGCCCCAAATCAGCAGGGTCGATTGGCAAATAAGGTACGCGCCAGATTTCGTCATTTTGGCGTTCGTGGGCAGCAAACCCCTTTTTAATCGCATCTTGATGCGATCCCGAAAAGGCAGTGAACACGAGTTCCCCCGCATATGGATGGCGCGGGTGAATGGGCAATTGGTTGCAATATTCCACGGTCTGTATGACTTCATCAATATTGCTGAAATCGAGACCCGGGTTAAGGCCTTGCGTATACATATTCAGCGCAAGCGTAACGAGGTCGACATTGCCCGTGCGTTCGCCATTGCCAAAAAGGCAGCCTTCTATCCGGTCACCGCCCGCCAGCAAGCCAAGCTCCGCTGCTGCAATGCCGCTGCCCCTGTCGTTATGCGGATGTAGGCTGATGACGACGGCATCACGCGCACTGATATGTTTGCACATCCATTCGATCTGGTCCGCATATACATTGGGCATCGCCGCCTCGACAGTGGCTGGCAAATTTAGGATCAGCGGCTTGGCAGCGGTCGGCTTCAAAACCTCCATCACAGCCTCGCACACCTCAAGGCTGAATTCGAGCTCAGCGGTGGAAAAGGTCTCCGGGCTATATTCGAAATGCCAGTCGGTTTCGGGGAAGCGTGCGGCTTGCTCCATCAAGATATTTGCGCCCTCAACCGCGATGGCCTTCACCCCCGCCTTATCAAGGTTGAAGACAATGTCCCGCCATGCTGGACTGACCGCATTATACAGGTGCACAATCGCGCGCGGTGCGCCCGCCATGCTCTCGAACGTTTTTTCTATAAGATCACGCCGTGACTGCGTGAGGCTTTGGATAGTCACATCATCGGGGATGCTTCCGCTATCCACCAAGCCGCGGATGAAATCGAAATCCGTCGCACCTGAGCTGGGAAAACCAACTTCGATTTCCTTCACCCCGACCTTCAGCAGAAGATCAAAAAACCGGCGCTTCTTCTCTGCACCCATCGGGTCAATCAACGCCTGATTGCCATCGCGAAGGTCAGTCGAAAGCCAACGTGGTGCAGCGTCTATTATACGATTTGGCCATTGACGGTCGGGTAGGTCGACTTGCGGGAATGCTCGGTATTTACGAGATGGATCGGCTATCATCATGTTCTTTGCAACTTCACTATTGCGCCCAATATCCGGGCTGTAAGACTTGGCGGGGTTTCATTGAGCCCTTAGGCGGCCTGCCGGACAAGGCCGACGTCAAGCACACGCCTAAGGGCGTGTAAGTCGTAGAATAAGCAAGTTTACGCTGTGCAAAGACATTATGTTGCGGCGATAGCCATTCAAAGCAACATTCGTCCAGTCTAAAATTCGCTGACGTTCATTTAGTTGCCAGCCAAATTGCGTCACAAGCGCTGTCAAGATCATAAAAACTGGCATTGCTGTTGAACGGGTCACGCTGGTTCAACGATATGCGTGGTGACGTTCGGTGCAGGACGGCCCGCAAGGCCGACGTGAGCAGGTCCATGCGTTGAACCGCCTCATAACGTGCATGCGGTTGATAACTGCCCCGATCAAAATCACGGAATATGGCGGCAACACGATAGGCCACCAGTTCATTATACCGGCGGTGCGGTCCTCTATGGAGCGGCAAGCCGGAACGTATGGCAGCACCTTCGGTGGCCGGTAAAAATACGCCGTTGCGTTGAAACTGACGCGCGTCAAATCCGTCGGAACGCAATGTATCAAAATGCGCAGCAAATGCCCGTCCCGCGAAGACACCCACCGGAATGACATGATGCGATTGATGCTGCAATGGCGCTGCCGCGCGTGCGAGTCTTGGAAAAGTGCGCATACTGTCTCCACCGACCACGGTCGCAGGCTATCGGCCGCGACTCATTTTTTAGAGCAGTGAGTTTATGGCCTCTTTACGGGTAACCAAGCATGCATTTACTTTACCGTCGTCAAGACCGGGTGTCACCACCACGGCTTCATTTGCTTTCAAGCCTGGCAGTTCGATTTCGCAATCATATGCACCTTGTGTTGCGAGATCATGCACGAGGCGGACGACGTACCGCATGGCTTCATGGGTCGGCAGCGGCGCATGTTCAAAAGTGAGTTCCTGTCCACATAACCAAGCCAATCCCGTGGTTTGCACAATACCGGTCTTGGACGTTTCAAAACCGACGCACAATAATGCTGGAAACGCTGCCCCTTGTGCATATTGCGCTACAGCTTCCGCGAAATAGGCATACCCCGATACCACAGCCGCCGGAGACCAAAACACGGCTTTAATGTGCAGGTGACGCCCCAAGACTTCACCCAATTCAAGCAGAAGCTGAACAATTGCGGGAACGGTCCGGCCAGATGCGACAGCGGGACCAAGATCAATATGTAACGCGGACATAACGTCCGTTAAATCTGCGCTACAAAAAATATGGTGCGCCGCAGCGGGTGCCGGGCACGACTGCAACTCATACGTAAAAGCGACGCCGCTAAATAGCAGGCTGCCCGACACGCCGGCCTGGCTACTTCCATCCGAAAACGTGACGCCGAGCGGACCCAACTCGATTGATTGCCAAATCTCTGTCAAATCGACGAAGCTGCGCGCCGAAAGTAATGAAATAACCGACATACGATCTTCCAATCGAAGTTCCTTTTTTGTTCTTATTGTTGAAAACAAAAAGGTTCAAGCGATTTTGCGACTTCTAATCATCCACGCAACGCGATGATTTAGATTTCAACCTGGCTTCCAAGCTCAACCACCCGATTGCTGGGTAGCTTAAAGAACTCCATAGCGTTGGCGGCATTGCGCAACATCCACGCAAAAACCTTTTCACGCCAGATCGCCATACCGGGTATCTTCGACGCAATAAGCGTCTGCCGCGACAGGAAGAAGCTGGTGTGCATCATATCGAACTTGGGCCCACACAAATCGACCATATCAAGAGTCGCAGGGACGTTGGTTTCTTCCAAAAATCCAAAGCGCATTTTGACGCGATAGAAACCTTCGCCCAAATCCTTGCAGATGATCCGTTCCCCCGTTTCGACAAAAGGTACATCCTCGATTTGCACCGTAAGGATGATAACGCGTTCATGCAAAATTCGGTTGTGCTTGATATTATGAAGCAGCGCAGAGGGAACGCCGCTGGCAGCGGACGCCATGAAAATCGCTGTTCCGGGAACACGGGTTGCGCTGTTTGCAGCCGATTTGATGAAAATTTCCATCGGCATGGTGCTTTCGGCCATGCGCTCACGCATCAGCGCGCGTCCACGTGACCAGGTCGTCAGCAGTGTGAAGATTACCAGACCAATCAGCAGCGGCACCCAACCACCCGATGGCACCTTAAGCAGGTTTGCACCGAAATAGGCAAAATCCACAATGAAGAACAAGGCCAATATCGGAATGGCTTTCCACTTTGGCCATTTCCAAAGCGACAAGAGTACAACCGCGATCAGGCATGTATCAATAAACATCGCACCGGTAACCGCGATGCCATATGCAGCGGCGAGGTTTGAAGAGGACTGGAAGAATAGAACCAGCAAAAGCACCATCACTGCCAGGCCCCAGTTGATTGCCGGAATGTAGATCTGGCCAGCGGCTTTTTCGCTGGTGTGCAAAATGCTCAAGCGTGGCATAAAGCCTAACTGGATGGCTTGCTGGGTCAGTGAAAATGCACCAGAGATAACAGCTTGGCTGGCGATAACCGCGGCCAAGATCGTCAGGATGATTACAGGCGTACTGATGATATCGGGCACCATGAGGAAAAACGGGTCGCGAATGGCCAGTTGCGCTTCCTCAGGCGTCATCGACAATATCATCGCCCCCTGCCCCATATAGTTCAGCATCAAGGCGGGCAGAACGAAGAATAACCAGCTAAACTTGATGGGACGCCGCCCGAAATGCCCCATGTCGGCATAGAGCGCTTCAGCGCCAGTAACGGCAAGCACAACGGTGCCCATCGCGACAAATGCACGGAAGCCATCAACATAAAAGAAATAAAATGCGTTCAGCGGGTTGATCACATCCAAAATGATCAACGGCATTTTCGTTAGGTGCATGATGCCTAACCCGGAAAGGGTAGCAAAATAGACCAGCATAATCGGCCCGAACCAAGCACCAACCTTCGCCGTACCGCGTGATTGGAACGCAAATAGCGCACCAATAATCACGACAGATATGGGAAGAATCCAGGCGCTAAAGCCCTGACTAACATATTTCAGACCTTCAGCGGCGGACAGGATCGACATCGCC
>JBKBTH010000190.1:0-4449 GCA_046290915.1 Sphingorhabdus sp. | reverse complement strand
TTCGACGCACGATAGCTATGCCATCCGCCAAGCCGGTTATCGGAAATGCTACCCACGCGGGCAGAAAGTGCAGCGAAGCAGATCGGTCCTTGCTTTGCCATGATGGGCAGGAAATGCTTTGCCACCAGCGCGGGGCCAACTGCGTTGATACGGTAGTTTTGCATCATCCAGTCGGGATCAAGCTCGCGCAGGCTTTTTTCTGGACCCTTGTCGGTGGTGTGCAGCAATCCCGTTGCGACGATCACCAATTGCGGTGCTGTGCCGGCTAAACTGCTTGCGGTCGCGGCTATGCTGTCCTCGTCCAAGATATCGACGGGAGGCGCGCTGCCGCGATGAAGCCGGACGACGCGATCATATTCGCCGCCCGTTTCCAACACGTCGGCGAAAGCCGCGCCAATGCCACCACGTGCGCCAATTATAACTGCGGTGCGTTCAGACACTTGAATTTTCCTCTGGTTTGTTCAACGGGAATTCATGCGACGGCGCTATGTCAATTGCACTGAAGATGGCAAGGTCCTATAAACGGTGGCAACCAAGGCCTATGGCAATACAACAACAATCGCGGAGAGTTAAATGAAGCTGGTTTCAAAATTTGCCCTTGCACTTTCACTGGTCGCAGTATCCGCTGCACCTGCTGCTTTTGCGCAGTCCGATGAAAAACCCAAGAAGGAAAAGAAGGGGAAGGAAGCAACACCCGCGACCCCCAAGAAAAATTATAGCAAGCCATTTATCGCGGCTTACACGCCTGTTGCTAACCTTTTGAACAAAACCAAGGATGCTGCCGCAGCTAAAATTGAGTTTCCGAAGGTCGTTGCGGCGATCGCTAACGATGATGACCGCTACGAAGCGGGCATTTTGGGCGTGAACATTGGCGTATCGGCAAAAGACACGGCTTTGCAGGATCAAGGGATCGATCTGTTGCTTGCATCGGCCACGACGCCAGTCAACATGAAGCAGGCATATACTTTCCGCAAAGGCGCGATTGCGTATGACGGCAAAAAGTTTGCCGATGCAGAAAAATACATGATCGACGCTTATAATCTCGGCCATCGCGCCAACAACATTGAATTCCTGATTTCAAACGCGATGTCGCAGCAGAATAAAGATGCTGACGCTGTTGCTTGGATCGGGAAAGCGATTGAATCGAGCAAGGCGGCTGGCCAAGTCAACAAGGCATATGTCGTGCGTGCGGCAAACCTATCTGCAAAGGCGAAAGACTATGTAGGCGCTGCCAATTTCTACAAAGAACTGGTCAAGGCAGAGAATAACCCTGATTATTGGCACGATGCCATCGCGTTCTTCAATCGTTCGCTCAACACAAATCCGGAAGAGTCGCTCGATATTATGCGCTTGATGCGCGCGACCAATGGTTTGCGCTTTCAACAGGAATATGCCGAGTATCTCGACAGCTTAAGCTATGTTGGTGTGCGCTACCCCGCCGAAGCCGTGTCCGTGTTGGACGAAGGCTTTGCAAAGGGGGTAATCTCGCGGAACAATGTCACATTCAGCGAGCGATACAACGAAGCTAAGGGGCGTTTGGCAGAAGATACGCGGACCCTCGCAGGGACGGTTGCTCCGGCAAAGGCAAGCCCCAAAGGGATGCTGGCGTCTTTGACCGCCGACTCATTCTTCTCGCACAAGGATTATCAGACGGCCAAGGACCTGTATGAAACAGCTTTGAGCAAGGGCCCAGTGCTTGATAAGGATGGAGGCAACCAGACGGACCGGACACGTTTCCGCCTGGCAATGTCAAAAGCGATGTTGGGTGATTATGCCGGTGCGAAAGCTGACTTTGCCCAAATCACTGGTGCAAACCGCAAGGCGATTGCCGAATATTGGGTCATCTATATCGACCAGTTGGCTAACCCAGCGGTCGCAGCTCCGGCTGCAGCGCCGGTTACCTGAATTTCAGCCTAAGTCGTAAAAAAGGGCCTGAGCAATCGGGCCCTTTTTTTATGCCATGGGTATTGGGACGCCTGGTTCGTCTTTCGCGGTACGAATCGTCAAGGATGTCTTTACACTGCTAACGTTTGGCGCCGACGTCAGTTGCGAAGTCAGAAACTCCTGAAACGACTGAAGGTCACGCGCTACTATTTTGAGAATAAAATCAATTTCTCCGTTGAGCATGTGGCATTCGCGAACGTCGGGAAGTGCTCTGACATGCTGTTCAAATGCCTTCAAATCGTCCTCGGCCTGACTTTTCAAACTTACCATCGCAAAAACAGTGATCGTATATCCCAAGGCGCTAGCGTCGACATCTGCGTGATAGGATTTGATCGTCCCCGATTGTTCCAATGCCCGCATACGCCGCAAGCAGGGCGGGGCGGTGAGCCCAACCTTGGTTGCAAGTTCAACATTGGTAATGCGACCGTCAGCCTGTAATTCCGCCAAAAGCTTCATATCTATCGCATCGAGGTTCATATTAGCCATGATCGTGTTATTTCCATTTCCATTATGCCTCTGCGTTATAATATAATTATATTATATTGCAATTGTCCCATAGTGTGACGCGCCAATTTTGCTGCTTTCGCAACGTGCTTTATCGGGTTATCGCTAACCGATACGAAAGATAATGTTACATTAGGAAATGTTGAATTTGCGCTTTGACGATCGCCTTGAAACCACTTTGCGTCAGGCGGACGACGAAGGCATTGGCTTGTCTGCAAAGTGGCAACAACTTGTTGATATTTTGGCGCAAAACCCATCTGACTTTGATCCTGCTGCGGTCGCTTTTGGGTTGCAAAAAGTGCGGCAATTTATGGATATTGTGCCCGCAACAGTTCGCGAACAATGTGTACGCGCCTTGTCGGGACGTTTATGCTCAGCACCATTGCTGTTGCTGTTGTCGGGCGATGTGCCGGCAGTTGCCGCAGCGGCCGTAAGCGGTGCGCGACTGGATGATATGGAATGGGCAGATATCGTGCCGCAAATGTCGACCCGCGCGCGCGGTTTCCTGCGCAACCGAAGGGACATTGGGCCGATGACCCTCAGCGCTCTTCGGATATGGTCCTCCGCCGATTTTGTACTCCCGCCGGACAAAGCGAAAGAAGAGGCGGTTGTCGTTGCACCTCAAGGCGTTCAAATTCGCGATATTGTCGAACGCATAGAAAAATTGCGGCTGGAACGTGAGCAGCACGAGGCCGCTAAACTGGTGGGTGTGGCTAAGCAAATAGCCCCTAATTCCGAGCCGATTGACGAAATACGTTTCGAAACCGACGAATATGGCACAATCAGCTGGATTGAGGGCGCGCCCCCTGGCGCAGTCGTTGGTGTAGACATTGCCGAACCAGCTTTTGACGAAGGTCCCGGGCCAGACGCCTATGGAGCGGCGGCGTTTCGTCAAAAAATGCCACTGGAAAATGCACGTATGCGCCTGTGCGGTGCGCCGGCAGTTGCAGGGGATTGGCGGATTAACGCAGCGCCATTTTTTGAACCTGTCAGTGGACGGTTCAACGGTTATCGCGGAATATTACGTCGCCCTAATCTTGCTGAAGTCGCGCATCTCTCGGGTAGCGGCAGCAATGACGCGGAAAACATCCAGCAACTGTTGCACGAGCTGCGCACGCCATTGGGCGCAATTATCGGCTTTTCCGAGATTATCGAACAGCAGTTGTTCGGCCCTGTTACCCAAGAATATCGCGAAGTTGCCGGCAATATCCTGCATGATGCCCAACGCTTGCTATCAGGATTTGATGACCTTTCGACGGCGGCAAAGATAGAGACGGGCTCCTATGTCGCGGAAATCGGTTCAACAGATTGCGACTGGCTTTCGCTGCGCCTTGCAGAGCGGTTACACGAACTTAGCGATGTTCTGCACGTTACGCTAAATTTGGTGCATGCGCACCCGGTCCGGCCGTTTGCGCTGGACAACCATCTAGCCGAGCGTCTTTTTTCACGGTTGTTATCTGCGGTCATCATCGGCTGCGAACCTGGCGAAGTACTGGATGGCCGCTTCCGCACTGAGCCTGGGTTGAACGCCATCAACCGTTTTGTCCTCACATTGCCTAAAAAGCTGGTTGAGATGGACGAGGTCGAACTTTTCGGTTCCGGACCAGGCTCGTTAGACGACTCAAATGAGGCGCCATTGCTTGGCCTTGGCTTCTCGTTGCGCCTCGTGCGAAGTCTTGCGCGAAATGTTGGCGGGGATTTACGTTTTTACAATCAAGCGCTGATAGTATCTCTTCCAGCCGTCAATGACGGGCGAACCGGATTAAAAGACGAAGAGCGAGAATGATATGTCAAGGCAGTTGGGAGCGGTGCGAAAATCGAGCTCCCTGTCTATGTCCGAATTCCGTTATGTTGACCTGACTGCTCTTGGTAGCCCGCGGTTCGTTTTGACTGTTGATACCGAGGAAGAGTTTGATTGGACCAAGCCATTCGCGCGCGATGGATTCGGGACCACACACATGCGTGCGGTGCCGCGTTTTCAGGCATTATGTGAAGATCATG
>JBKBTH010000189.1:0-4457 GCA_046290915.1 Sphingorhabdus sp. | reverse complement strand
CAACGCACTTGGTGGAATGAGCTACGGCTGATTAGTCTTCCGGCGGTTTCGACTGCAACTGGACGTAATTTTCCATGCCCATACGCGCAATCATGTCGAACTGCTTTTCCAGCACATCGACATGTTCTTCTTCACTCTCAAGAATTTCCGCGAACAGATCGCGGCTGACATAATCCCGAACAGATTCGCTGTGCGCAATTGCGTCTTTCAGCAGCGGTAGAGCTTCATATTCAAGCTCCAGATCGGCCTTCAGTATCTCTTCGACCGTCTCGCCAATGCGCAGGCGCCCGAGGAGTTGGAAGTTGGGCAATCCATCGAGGAACAGGATGCGCTCTGCCAACTTGTCGGCGTGCTTCATCTCGTCGATTGACTCATGCCGCTCAAAATGGGCGAGCTTCGAAATGCCCCAATTGTCGAGCATACGATAATGCAGCCAATATTGGTTCACCGCGGTCAATTCATTTTTGAGCGCTTCATTCAGATACTCAATGACCTTTGCATCACCCTTCATGGCACATCCCTTTGTAGTTTACCGCGTAAAGATAGCGCGAAACAGGGTGGAGTTGAAGGCGAAAAGTAAGGCAAATCCGCCATTTACGCCCGAGCTAATGCTAAGCGGTCGCAGGTCCGGCGCTGATAATGTTTCGCGCGAATGTCAGGCACTGGCCACATTTCGGCTTACGACCAAGGCGGGCATACACATCGTTCGGACGTTCGGAACCGCAACGCACCGCGGCACGCAGGTCTTTTTCCCGGATGGCATTACACACGCAAACGACCATGGACTATCTCCTATGAGCCAGGCTTAGCGTTAATGCGAATTGATTGCAATAGCATTACCGACGCGTCGGTTGCATCTCTCCGCGTGCTAGGCTGCGCCACAACCACTCGAGTGGGCCATAACGATAATGTTTAAGCCAGGGTTGCGACCATGAAAGCATCACCGCCCACATCGTCAGCACATAGGCCCATAGGCCAAGGCGGCTTACTTCGCCGAACAAGCCAAAGCCATAGCCGTAGAATATGGTCGTCATGATGATGCTGGTGCCGAGATAATTGCTGAACGCAGCACGGCCAGCGGCCGCGACGCGTGACAACAGCGCACTGCCATCAAAGCGCGCGATAACCAAAATCAGCACCGCTGCATATCCGACGGTCAGCATGAGGCGCGGGATCGCCCCCCAGAAGAAGAAAATCGCGAGCGCGGTAATGGCGTCATATTGGCTGACCATCATCCACAATGCGAGCAAGCCCGTCGCCAACAGACCGCCGGGAACCAGCCGCCATGCCCAGCGCCGATAGTCCGCTGGCGCCCATGTGCCAAGCATGAACCCGCTCTTGTTCATTGCCATGCCGATCATCATCAGCGGCAGCGTTTCGGCAACAGACATGAAGACCGAAAAGAATGGCGAGGTCCAATCCTTCAGCTTGTCCGCCACGATCTGCACATATGGCCCGCGGTGCAGGTCGACTTGGGCCGGAATATCGAAGCTGAATTCAGGGCCAGACTTCACGTCATTATACTGCCGCACCAAATCCGCCGATGCGCCAGGTTGAGTCGCCATATATTGCAGTATTTGAAGCCCGCCAAATTGCAGCCCCCACAATGCAAGACCAAGGCTGAAGATAATCAGCGCCCATTTGACCAAGCGCGCGGCGGCCCAGTCACGGAACAGAAACGCGATCATCCCGACCATCGCGTAGAGGAACAATATGTCGCCAAACCAAATGAAGAAATAGTGCGCGAGACCAAACACCGCGAGCCAAGCCATGCGCCGATAATGCACCTGCGCCGCGCTCTCGCCATTCAATGACGCGCGATCGGTTATCAAAATGAGGCTTGCGCCGAACAACAAAGAGAACAGCCCGCGCATTTTACCATCGATGAAAACAAA
Source organism: Sphingorhabdus sp. (assembly GCA_046290915.1). Classification (GTDB taxonomy): domain Bacteria; phylum Pseudomonadota; class Alphaproteobacteria; order Sphingomonadales; family Sphingomonadaceae; genus Sphingorhabdus_B. The sequence goes on along the minus strand of JBKBTH010000189.1, from coordinate 2,562 downwards.
CGAAAACAGCCATGCCATCCGGTCAGCGACAGTCTCACCGCCATAGGCTGCGGGGGTGATATAGGCCCATTCGGGCATCGCAAAGCCGATGATGTTCATCGCCAATATGCCCATCACTGCAAAGCCGCGCATGGCGTCCAGCGTAATGTACCTGCCTTGCGTTGCTTGCATAACACCCCCTGTATTATCTAATTAATACAGGACTGTGCAGAGCCCGTCCAGCGCGTTAAACTTTTGTTATTGACACGAATGTAGGTAAGCCATATTCCGTTTCTATAAATAGCTTTGGATTCGCCATGACCGAACTTTATTTCTCCCATCCTGACCGCCCAACATCTGAATTTCGGCCGTTGAAGGCATGGCGCCATTTTCGTAAGCTGATTGCCAATAAGGAAGACACCGAGCAGGTGTTTCACATCATTGCAGCGCTCAGCGGTCGCAAGTTCCGTCAAATGGCCTATAAATTTTGGCAAACCCCAAAGGGCAAAGCGTTGCTCGAAAGCAATGAACGCCTGATCGACATGCTTGATGATCATGACAGCATCAAGAAGCTGCCCGCCGGTACGGTTGGCCGCGCCTATGTCGAGTTCATGGAGCGTGAAGGGTTGAGCGCTGCGGGTCTTGAGGCCGAATATGCCCAATTCCGGACATCATATCCCGTTTTCGGCGATGTTGTTGACCGTTATGGTGACCGCTTGCGCGATACCCATGACATGCTGCACATCCTCACTGGCTATGGCCGCGACGCGCTGGGTGAACAATGCGTGTTGGGCTTCACCTATGCGCAAAACCACAATCTTGGCGTTGGCTTTATTGCCTATGCCGGCGGACTGGAACTCAAATATCGCGTCGCAAAGTCGGCACCGATTTTGAAAGCCGTCCACGAAGGTTATCGCATCGGTAAAGCGGCGAAGAACATCGTTCAGGAAGACATCGCAGCCTTGTTGCGCGAGCCGCTGGCGGACGCACGCAAGCGTTTGGGGATATCGGAACCGGTGACGTACAAAGCCGCGCACGAGGCGATGCGCTCTACCGGTATTGATCCTTACAATCTGCTGGCACCTGCGACTTAAAATTTAGCACAGGAAGTCGCGCATCGCACGGAGCGGTGCGCGAAACAAAGGCGGCTAATACTTGCCCCTGACCGTCAAACGGTTAAGGTCACTTGATGCTGTCGACGTTGACCCCCCACGCCGCTGCCGCCATATTGCTTGCTGTTCTGGTTTTTTACGCCTTTGCGACAGAGAAGCTCCGCGTCGAAATCATATCACTGCTGACCATCGGCGTTATCGCACTTGGTCTCTATTTTTTCCCGATGCCCGACATGGTGCCCAATCAAGGGCTCATGCTGGCGTTTGAGGGCTTTGGGCACCCTGCCCTCATTACAATATGCGCATTGATGATCATGGGCCGCGGGTTGGTTGTCACCGGCGCGTTGGATCCAGCTGCCCGGGCATTGCGAACCGTATGGCGGTTCAACAACCAAATTGGATTGCTGGTTACATTGCTACTCGCCTTTGGCATGAGCATGATGATCAACGATACGCCCGTATTGGTTCTGCTGCTTCCCATATTAACGCAGCTTGCGATGCAAGGTGGGATGCCCGCGTCGAAGACGCTGATACCCGTCAATTCGGCAGTGCTCATTGGTGGTATGGCCACAACGATTGGCACCTCGACCAATTTGCTCGTGGTGTCGATTGCGCAGGATCTGGGGATGCCGGCCATTGGCGTATTCCATTATGCGCACATCGTCCTGATCGCTGCGGTCGTTGCCTTGCCTTATATCTGGCTTGTCATGCCGCGCCTGTTGCACAGCTCCGAAATCGAACAGGCGCAAGAACGGCACAATTTTCTCGCGACATTCCGGATAGGCGAAACATCATCGGCTTTGGGCAAGACGCATGCCGAATTGGCGAAGATATTGCCTGCGGACTTTCGCTTTCTGTCCGATATGCGCGCGCCATTGCAAACTGGTATGCGACTTGCGGTTCAGGGCCCGCGCGAGGCATTGATTGAAGCCGCACGGCTGTTGGGCGCCAGCGCTGCCCCTGCATGGCTTACCACGCGTCTGGTCACCGAGGCTGCGCAGTCACGGCATGACATCGCCATTGCCGAGCTGGCAGTGACAAGTGACTCCCGCTTGGTCGGCCTTACCCTACAAAATGCAGGGCTAGAGGGCGTCGCCGTATTGGGCATCGATCAGGCGCGCCGCTTTATGCACGAACACCGCGCTGAAAGCGCCGATGCGCCGCTGCATGAGGGCGATGTCTTGCTCGCCATGGGCACTGAAGCGAAGCTTCAAACTTGGGCCCAACAGGACGCCCTGCTTTTGCTCGCTGGTATCAAGGAGTTGCCGAGGTCAAACAAAGCCCCGCTCGCGCTCGCCATCATGCTATTGGCCGTCGGTATCGCGAGCCTTGGGTTGATTCCAATTGCGATAACATCGCTGGCTGGCGCGGTCGCGATGTTCGTCACAGGCTGCGTCAAATTTGAACGGGTTGGCCGTGCTTTGTCTGCGCAGGTCATCGTTTTGATCGCGGCAAGTATTGCGATAGGAAA
>JBKBTH010000188.1:3747-4469 GCA_046290915.1 Sphingorhabdus sp. | reverse complement strand
GCAGACAGCGTTGTACGAGGAGTCGACGACAGTACTCGCTGACTACTTGGCGCGTGAAGTCGATGCGCGACGCACCAATCCTTCGGACGACCTGATTACGCGATTGGCGTTGGCAGAAGAGGCAGGTGACACGCTGACGACGCAGGATATTGTTCTGCTCATCCGCTTGTTGCTGATCGCCGGGAATTCCACGACTACAGATATGCTGGGTGCTGGCGTGGTGCAGCTTCTTAAAAACCCTGAGCAGCTTGCGAAGTTTCGCACGCGGCCAGATTTGCATGACAATGCTATGGACGAAATTCTGCGCGTCGAGCCGCCCGTTACGCAAGTGCTACGCAGCGCGCATGAAGACATGGAGGTAGCGGACAAGTCGATCAAGCAGGGCGATACGATTCACATGTCATTATTTGGCGCGCACTTTGATCCTGAAATGAACCCAGATCCGCATAAATTTGATATCGAACGCCCGCGTATTCAGCACTTTGCCTTCGGTGGCGGCGCGCATTATTGCCTTGGGGCAGGGCTCGGTAAAGCGCAGGCGAAAATCGCTTTGCCTTTGTTGTTCGAACGCTTCCCGAACCTTGCATTCGCAGCGGACCGCGAAGTGAAACACAAGATCGCACCTGCCTTTAACGGCTATGGCGAAATCTGGCTGACGAAGTAACGGCTTAGCGCGACTTCGGCGGCAGCGGGAAGAAGCCAGACGTGCGCGCGACATATTC
>JBKBTH010000188.1:0-3377 GCA_046290915.1 Sphingorhabdus sp. | reverse complement strand
GGCAGGCACGTGATGAACAGCAACGGCGCTTGTGTCAAAAATACGGACAGCAGCGACGTCTTGCTCCAGCTCCACCCCTTCTTCTCCATCACACTGCGCATGATTTTGGCATAACGCGGATCCTCACCATGCGCGCGCCAGCGGGTCCACAAATGCAGCGCAAGGCGCATGCCCCAAAGGGTGGTCAGGCCAAGTAGCAAATGGGAGCGCGCACCCGGTGCCCCTGATTGTGCCCAACTTGCCCATGCCAGCAACACCATGCCAAATGCCCAAAAGGCATCAATGAAGGAAACATCGCGGATCTTGACCGAATACGCCCACAGCATCAGAATTACAGCAAGCAGGGCAGCCGCGTTGACTGCGAGTGTGGGACCAATAGCCGTCATGTGTCGTCCTTTGCAAAAATGCCCGTCATCCCTTTGGCAGGGTGCTTTGGCACGACGGTAGCATAAATTTCGGCGACCTTTTCCATATCCGCCTTATAATCACCTGTTGGCCAAATCGCGGGGCCTAAGCCCCCTGATTTCGACTGGTAGTCCATCATACCGAGGACAAGTGGAACGCCTGCGCCCATGGCGATGTGGTAGAAGCCTGTTTTCCAGGCCTTTACGCTGCCCCTTGTACCTTCAGGGGCGATGGTAAGCATGAATTCTTTCCGGCGGCCGAATTCATCAATCATCTGTTGAACGTAATTTTTGTTGGAGGTTCGATCCACCGGGACACCGCCCATGTCGAGCATGAAGTTGGTAAAGGGCCAACGGAACAGCGATGATTTCGCCATAAAGTGTGGCTTGATGCCGAGGTCATCCGTTAACCCTAAAAAATATACAAAGTCCCAGTTGCTGGTGTGGGGCGCGGCAATCAATACAAATTTACGCGGTTCGGGTACGACGCCATGCGCATGCCATCCACCGCGTTTATAAATGCCTACCAACGCCCGCCTGAAAAGCCGGGACAGCCAGCTGGGCTGACGTTCCTTCAACGACATTTTTTGTCTTCCTCCCCGCCGACCACATAACCGTCTTGTAAAGCTTTTCAAACGGCTTGTTTCATAAATACGCAAGCGCTAGGCACCCGGACGCAATTTAAAAAACAAGCGGGGACAAACATGTCGCAATCAGCGCACGGCGCCACACCGGTCATTTCATCTACGGGCTTATTCACGCCAACCGATACCATCAGCAATGAGGAGCTGGTTGCCAGCTTTAACGCATATGCAGATCGGTATAACGCCGCGTATCCAGATGCCGAGCCGTTGACGCATAGCTCGGTAGAGTTTGTTGAAAAGGCGAGTGGAATAAAGTCGCGCCATGTGATCGATAAAACAGCGATCGTGGACCCTGACATTATGGAACCACGCTATCCAGAGCGGCCGAATGACCAAATTTCCCTTATGGCGGAAATTGGTGTGGCAGCGTGCCGCGATGCATTGGCGATGGCTGGCCGCGACATATCCGATGTTGATGCCGTATTATGCGCAGCATCCAATATGCAGCGCTCATACCCTGCTATGGCGGTTGAAATTCAGCATGAATTGGGCATGCAGCGCGGGTTTGGTTTCGACATGAATGTCGCTTGCTCATCCGCCACCTTTGGCATTCAGACGGCAGCAGATTATATTCGCAGCGGCAATGCGCGTTCTGTTTTGGTTGTTAACCCTGAGATTACGTCCGGCCATCTCAATTGGCGCGATCGTGACAGCCACTTTATCTTTGGTGACGTTGCAACAGCCATTTTGGTCGAAGCAAAGGACTTGGCTCCAGCACAACATTGGGAAATTTTGGGTACGCGTTTGAAGACCCAGTTTTCGAACAATATCCGTAACAACTTCGGATTTCTAAACCGCGCGCATGGCGATGGTCCAATTGATCAAAGCGGACCGCGCAATGACAAATTGTTCGTTCAAGAAGGCCGTAAGGTGTTCAAGGAAGTGGTCCCAATGGTAGGCCAAATGATCCTGGAGCACGCCGAAAGCCTTGGCCTTTCGGGATCAGACTTGCGGCGTATGTGGTTGCATCAGGCCAATACCGGAATGAACCGTCTTATCGCACAAAAGGTGCTGGGGCATGAAGCGGTTGAGGACGAAAGTCCCACTGTGCTCGATACATATGCAAACACATCAAGCGCGGGTTCGATAATTGCTTTCCATAAGCATAATCAGGACCTGAAAGCGGGTGACCTTGGCCTCATATGCTCGTTTGGCGCGGGCTATTCTGCAGGGTCCGTTTTTGTGCGCAAGGTTGGCTAAACGCGCGACCCAATTAGACCGTAAGCGATGGGTATTTGAGCGCGAAATGCTCGAATACCGATTGATGCAAGGGATGGAGAAACTCGCATCCATAATAGTTTCCCTCGTTCCACGCGATGCGCGCGGGCAGGCTGCTGAGTTGGGGTATCGCAAGGTACACGCGGCTGCCGACAGCAATGTAGTTTCCGGTTTCCAGACGGAAACCAGTTTGTGACAGATCAAGAATAGACACCCGGAATTTTTGTCCAACCGACATGCGCAGTTCTGCCGTAATCGCCACCGCATTGCGCGGCATCTTGCGATTGTTTGCCAGATCGGCCGAGCCGGTTTCGTCGAACTTGGGAGCCATGTTCAGGAACAGACCAAATGCGGCATTGTTCCGAATTAGCTGGACCCCGTAGAATCACTATATGCTGAAATTGGGGCTTAATTGCGAACTTTGAACAGTGGATACCGACGAACAATGTCATCGTACACTGCCTCATGCAGCCTTTGCACAAATTCGCAGCCATAATATTCATTCTCGTGCCATGCGATATTCGCTTCGAGAGGATTGTACCCTGGCAATGTCAGAAATATTACACGGTCAGGGGCGATGAAGGATCCTGTCCGCATCCGAAAGCCTGCTTGGGATAGGTCGACAACTTCAACCTTTTGTCGACCTCCGCCTTGTTCCCGCACGCTTGCGGTGATGGAAACGCCTCCACGCATGAATGCGCGATAGTCGTGCCCTCGGCTGTCAAAAACGTCCCCTGCCATCTGTGGCTCCTGATCACCTGATCTGCCCTTAAAACGGTAGCGGAGTTGTCGGATTTAGTCGAGTATCATCGCCAGCAGTATGTAGATCAAGACCGGCGAACCAAAGCCAACCACGGTCGCGACAGCGAAAATCAGACGAATGATCATCGCGTCCATACCTGACCAGTTCGCTAAACCGGCACAAACGCCGAGAATCTTCTTGTTTGTTTTATCCAATGTTAAACGTGTCAATTCTTCTCTCCCATGTAAAGAATAGGGTAATTTTGGTTAAGCGACGATACCTGAAACAGGTGCTACGGCTGGTGCAACGCTGATGCCGATGGTGATGAAAGCGCAAACTACAGCAGCGAAAGCCGAAACGATTTGGGTG
>JBKBTH010000018.1:0-14430 GCA_046290915.1 Sphingorhabdus sp. | reverse complement strand
GCTGCCCCGAAAAGGCCCGGCTGCGGATGGGTGATGAGTTTGACGGGGATTGAGGCCATCAATCCTTCAAAGCGGCCTTTGGCTCTGAAACGTTCGGCAAAGCCTGAACGCACAAGGCTGTCCTTGATCCGCAGCCCTAGGCCGCCCGCGATCACAACGCCTGCAAAGCCACCCTGAGCGAGCGTGATGTCACCGGCGACGCTGCCAAGCGATAGGCAAAAACGGTCAACAGCAGCGGAAGCAAGGCTATCCTCACCGGACATGCCCATTTGCCAGAGCGTCTTGTCATCATGTTGCTGAACCGCGCGGCCTTCGATAGCTGCGAGCGTCTCATAGAGGTCAATCAACCCCGGCCCCGACACGACACGCTCGATCGAAACCCTGCGATGACGTTTGCGCAGACGCGCCAACACGGCATCTTCAATCGCATCCAGCGGGGCAAAGTCGATATGCCCGCCTTCAGTGGCCTGTACATGATAGGAACCGCTCGTGCGGGCCAAATGTGCAACGCCAAGCCCCGTTCCTGGACCAATGATGCTAAGCGTGCCTTCCGCGGCAAACGCCCGATCCGGACCCGTCAAATGGTGGAAATGTTCAGGCCCCGCTTGCGCGACTGCATGGCCGACTGCACCGAAATCATTGACGATCACGAACGTGTCGACATCAAGCTTTTCGCAGACCATCGACCTGCGGATAATCCACGGGTTGTTGGTGAGCTTAATCACATCTGCGTCAACTGGTCCGGCAATGGCGATGGCGGCTGCGCGTGGAAGAGGCGCGCCGTTAAGCCGCTGAAACTCCTGCCAAGCCGTTTGGAAACTGGCATGCTCTGACGTTTTCAGCGTGATGGCCTCGCCCAGTTTGACGACCCTTCCCGCGTCCACATCAGCAAGGGCGAAACGTGCATGGGTTCCGCCGATATCGACGGCGACAATTGCGGTCATAGCCCTGCTGCCGCGAGCATCGCTGACCCGCCCTTTTCAGCTTCGTCAGCGGTGGCGCGCATCAGCGCAAACAACTCGCGTCCAGTGCCGACATGCGCGGGTGGCATAGTGGCCGGTGCGCGATTTGCCCAGTCGCCGTCCTCGACCAGCACCGACAAAGTGCCGCTATTGCCGCACAGGCGAACGATGTCCCCGTCCTGAAGCTTTGCAATTGCCCCGCCGCGCGCGGCTTCGGGGCTTAAGTGGATAGCCGCGGGTACTTTGCCCGAAGCACCCGACATGCGTCCGTCGGTCACAAGTGCGACGTTAAAGCCCTTGTCCTGTAACACGCCCAATGGTGGCGTCAGCTTGTGGAGCTCAGGCATGCCATTGGCTGCAGGCCCTTGGAAGCGGACCACCACGATGACATCGCGGTCAAGTTCCCCAGCCTTAAAGGCGGCCAGAACGTCATTTTGCTCGTGAAATACGCGAACAGGTGCTTCTATGGTCCAACGCGCGGGTTCAACGGCGCTGGTTTTGAAGGTTGCGCGCCCCAAATTGCCTGTCACCAATCGCATTCCGCCGTCAGGGGCGAAAGGTTCCGACGGTGGTCGCAACATCGTGTCATCGGCAGTAACCGAAGGCGCATCACGCCACACAAGCTTGTCATCCTCCAACATGGGCTCACGCCCATAGTCCGCCAAATCCTGACCCGCGACCGTCATGATATCGCGGTGGAGAAGTCCGGCGTCTATCAGCTCGCGGATGACATAGCCGATTCCGCCTGCGGCATGGAAATGATTCACATCGCCGGAGCCATTGGGATAAACGCGGGCGATTAAGGGAACAACAGAGGACAGCTGATCCAAGTCCTCCCAGTCGATCACAATACCTGCGGCGCGCGCTATCGCTGGAATGTGCAGCGCATGATTGGTCGACCCACCCGTTGCCAGCAAACCGACACAGGCATTGACGATTGCTTTTTCGTCGACGCACAGACCCAACGGCCGGTAGTCATCACCGTCCCAACCAATCTCACTCAAGCGATGCACCGCCGCGCGCGTCAGTTCGGTGCGCAGCTTGTTGCCGGGGTTGATGAAGGCAGCGCCGGGAATGTGAAGCCCCATGACCTCCATCATCATCTGGTTGGAATTGGCCGTTCCGTAAAAGGTACATGTGCCTGCGCCATGATAAGACGCAGCTTCGGCCTCAAGCAACTCGGCGCGGCCAACTTTGCCCTCGGCGTACAACTGCCGCACGCGTTGTTTCTCTTTGTTGGCGAGCCCCGATGGCATTGGCCCGGCGGGCACGAGGATTGTCGGCAAATGGCCAAAGCGTAATGCGCCAATCAAAAGGCCGGGCACGATCTTGTCGCAAATACCCAACATTGCGACACTTTCGAACATCCCGTGGCTGAGGCCAACCGCCGTCGCCATGGCAATGACGTCGCGGCTAAACAACGACAATTCCATCGAGTCCTGACCCTGCGTTACGCCATCACACATCGCCGGCACAGCGCCAGCGACTTGCGCGGTTGCGCCGACTTCACGCGCGAATATCTTCATCTGCTCGGGGTAGCGGCCATATGGCTGATGCGCCGACAGCATGTCGTTATAGGCATTGACGATGCCGATGTTCATCGCCTTGCCGTCGCGAATGGCGGGCTTATCCTCACCGCTGGCGGCGAAGCCATGCGCCAGATTGCCACAGCTTAAAGTGGGCCGGTTGACGCCTGCATCGCGCTGCTTGGTGATCAGGTCGAGATATGCCTGACGCCCGGGTCTTGACCGTTCGGTGATGCGCGCGGTGACGGCTTCAACGGTTGAGTGCATTTTACTCATGCCAACTGACTCCATCGCGTTCGGTGAGCGCAATTGCTGCATTTGGCCCCCAGCTTCCGGCACCATAGCCCCTGGGCTTCAGCGCAGTGGCATCCCACAGCGACCGTATGGCATCAACCCACTTCCACTGGGCCTCGACCTCGTCACGACGCACAAACAGCGTCTGGTCGCCTTCTATGAGGTCAAGGAGCAGACGTTCATACGCAATCCGCCGACGCGATCCGGCAAAGGCTGCCGTCAATGACAGATCGAGCGGCACTTCGCGCAACGTGACCCCGCCGCGATCCAGCCCGGGTTCTTTTGCCATCACCAACAGCCTGACATATTCCTCGGGCTGCAAGCGGATGACCAGCGTGTTTGCCTCAAGCCGTCCACCACGGTCCTTGAACACATTATGTGGGACTGGCTTGAACTGGATCACGATTTCACTGCGGCGTTCGGGCAGGCGCTTTCCCGTGCGCAGGAAAAACGGCACACCCTGCCAGCGCCAATTGTCTACATAGGCCTTAATTGCGACGAAGGTTTCGGTGTCGGATGGCTTGCCGAGATCGGTATCATAGCTTTTGACAGCCTCACCGTTGACGGCGCCTTCATTATATTGCCCGGTCACCACGTCACCTTCGACAACAGGACGAAGCGCACGCAGAACCTTTACCTTTTCATCGCGAATGGCCGTGGCATCCAGGCTTGCCGGGGGCTCCATCGCCGTTAGCGCAAGCAATTGCAGCATATGGTTCTGCACCATGTCACGCAGCGCCCCGGTATCATCGTAAAATCCCGCCCGCCCTTCAAGCCCGACAGTCTCGCTAATGGTAATTTGGACATGCTCGATTGCGTTTGCATTCCACAGCGGCTCAAACAGCATGTTGGCAAAGCGAAGCGCCATAAGGTTCTGGACGGTTTCCTTGCCCAGATAATGGTCGATACGGAACGTACGTGCTTCGGGGAACACCGCGTTCACGGCGTCATTGATGTGCTGCGATGAAGCCAAATCATTGCCCAAGGGCTTTTCAAGGCCAATGCGCACATTCTCGCCAGACAGGCCGGCATTGTGCAGGCCCTTGATCGTCGGCTCAAACAAAGATGGCGCGGTGGAAAGGAAAATCGACAACCCGCCCGATATGTCACCAATCTTGTCGGCCAGTGCAGCAAAGCCTTGCGGATCGGACGCGTCGAGCGCGACGTATGACAGCCGTTGCAAAAACGCGTCAATCAACCCTTCGGCCTTACGGTCATCGGGCAAAAATTCGCACAATGCGGCACGCGCCATGTCGCGAAACGCCTCATCGGTAAGCGCGCTGCGTGCGGTGCCAAAAATACGCAGGTCAGGATTAATCAGGCCATCGGCATGCAGAGCATATAAGGACGGCAACAGCATGCGCCGAGAAAGGTCACCCGTGGCGCCAAACAACAGCAAAGTGGAACTGTGCATGCTCATTATGTTCGTCTCCATGCAAGGAACCGGTCGGGCACCTTACCAAATCGCCACTCCCTTTATCCTGAAGGGCACAAGCGTCTAGCGCTTATTCGTATGCAACGGTCAACGCCCTGCCCAGCCGCGCTGTTCCTCCATGCCCATGGAAATCAATATAGGTTCGTCTTGCTGCCGCGCTTGGAAATCCGCTTTCCCTGAAAGCCCGCGCCAGCCAGATGCAATGAGGGCCTGCGCGGTCGGCGCACCCAAGGTTGTTCCGGGTCCAAGAACGATGACGACGTCCGGCGCGAATTCAGCGGCAGCGACCTGTACCGCGCGGCTAAAGTCATATGTCTCGGTCAATTGCGCGCCAAGCGTATAGGCATAGATGGCATCTTCGCTGAAGGCGCGCGGCGACCAAATCTTGCCTTGCCCGTCGATTACCGGAATACTGCCGGGGCCGAAATCAGCTACGGAATTCTGCGCGCGCGCCATTGGCACGATATGCTCCAGCAAAGGGCTGTGGAAAGCCGCATGGTGCATTAGGCGCAATGGGAAGCGGTCATCCTTCGGCAGTTTTTCTGCCAGCCATTTCAGCCCGGCCTCGTCGCCAGCGAAAACCAACATGCCGCCCAACCGGATTGATATCGACACATATATGTCAGAAATATTCTGCGCTTCTGCGATCAATGCATTCGCAAAATTTACTTTTTTTGCGTCAACTTTCCATTCAGTATCAACGACAGGCCAAACGATCTGGCCACCAGTGCCATGTTGGTGCATGAGCAAACCCATGTTGTTCACAAGCCGCGCACCTGCCGTCAGGTCCGCAATGCCCGCACAGGCAAGAGCGAGATACCAACCCATCGAGTTGCCAGTGACCGCAACAACATCAAATTTATCACGGTCAATCGCGGCGAAATCCGCAAGGGCACAAGCATAAATGAGCGGCGAGGCGTTATCGCCCGTCATGTGCACCGAAGGCGCGTATTTCTCGGCTTTATCAAGTTCTGATACCGGCACTTGGCTTTTTTCCGCCCTAACCGCATCAACGGCGGCGATGACATCCGAATGCCCCGCATGATGCTTAGACAAATATCCAAGCTCCGACGCGTTGTACGTGCCGCGCCCGGGGCAAACGACCAATGCGCGCTTCCTCATGCGACCGCTGCCTTTGCTGCTTTGACGATCGAATGCTTGCTTGGGAGCACGAGCTCAGCGGCTGGCCCAAGCGGAATAAAGCAATCCTCGGCGGTAATCCGGCTAACGGCGTTTCCGCGACCGGCCTCGGTCAATATGGTCATGAGCTTTTCACTTAGGCTGCCAGAGCGACGGCTTTCGTCAACAATCAGGATGTTTGCACAATCGGCCACCGCTGCCACAATTGCGGCATCATTCAGCGGATGTAACCAACGCAGGTCGATAATCCGCGGCTTGATGCCCATCGCTTCCAATTCCGGAGCGGCCTGACGCGATAAATATAAACCATTTCCATATGTTATAATCGCAAGTTCAGTGCCATCGCCAAATTGTCCAAGCGCGCCAAATGCGATTTCAGCTCCCTCGGACGGCGCAGAATATGCGGCTGACCACGCACCGTCGTCCGGAGCATGAAGGTCAGTTGTGTGATACAGCGCAATTGGTTCAAGGAAAATCACAACGCGGCCATCCTCATGCGCCAGCCGGACGCATTCGCGCAACATGGCGGGTGCATCGGCAGCATTGGATGGACACGCCACGATGATACCCGGAATGTCGGTAAGGACAGCGATGCTATTGTCGTTGTGGAAATGTCCGCCAAAGCCCTTTTGATAGGGCAAGCCAGCGATGCGCACGACCATCGGGTTGCTATACTGCCGGTTTGAAAAGAAGGATAACGTCGCCGCTTCGCCGCGGATCTGGTCCTCGGCATTGTGCAAATAGGCCAGAAACTGGATTTCAGGGATTGGGACAAAGCCATTATGCCCCATGCCAATTGCGAGGCCAAGGATGGTCTGTTCGTCGAGCAGCGTATCGAAAACCCGCGCAGCGCCGAATTTCTCCTGCAGCCCCTGCGTTACGCCGTAAACGCCGCCCTTGCGCGCTACATCCTCGCCGAAAACGGCAACGTTTGGATATTGCAGCATGATGTCCGCCAAAGCGAAGTTGATGCTTTTCGCTAAAGTGACCGGCTTAGCGAGGTTGCGTGCATCCTTGGCAAAAAGGGCGTCGCGCGCCGCTGCGTCGGGCAATAGCCTTGGCGGCTTAGCGCCTTCCTCGGGCAGGATGGACGCCATCACCTCTTGCGCGGTGACAAGCCGTGGCTTGGCCAACGCATCCAATGCAACGCGGTCAACGCGGGCGCGCATGTCTTCATAGCGCGCGACAATCTCTGCACCGGACATACCAACTTGCTCATGCAATATCCGCGCGCTGTGCAGCAATGGATCTTGCGCTTCGGCGGCTTCAATCTGCGCAATCGGTGCGTAGCTCAGCTCAACATCTGCCCCCGCATGCCCCATAAGGCGCACCGTCTGCATATGCAGAAAAACTGGCCTGCGCCGCGAACGTGCGTAAGCAACGGCTTCGTGGCAGCCACGCAAAGCGTCGTTCAGATCTGCTCCGTCGCAGGCGATATAATGCAATGCGGGCCGATGCGCGTAATTGGCCTCTATCCACCCGCCGGGCGTCCGCACTGAAATACCAATCCCATTATCCTCGCACAGGAAAACAATCGGCATCGGCAAATGCTGATACGCGGCCCAGCATGCCGCGTTGAATGCGCCTTGTGATGTGGAATGGTTGGCCGACGCATCGCCAAAGGAACACAGAATGACAGAGTCATGGGGCAGGACAGCGTCATCCAACTGCAAACGCCGCGCCAGCCCCAGGGAGTGCGCAGCGCCAACGGCTTTGGGCAAATGCGAGGCAATTGTGCTGGTCTGCGGCGGCACAAATGTGTGCGCACATCCCAGCACCTTATGTCGGCCGCCGGAAATCGGATCGTCAGCGGACGCCGCAAAGGACAATGCCATGTCATATAATGGCGTCAGCCCGCCCGCTTGCTTTTTGCGCTGAATAAGGAACGCGCCATCACGATAATGCAAATAGGCCATGTCCGTGGAGCGCGTTGCCACCGCCATCGCCGCAGTGCCCTCATGCCCCGAACTGCCGATGGAATAAAAGGTCTTGCCCTTTGATCTGCGCGCCCAAAGATCGAGGTGACGGTTCATGATTTGCGTGTCGAACAAATCCACCAGCACATGAGATTCTGCGATAATAGAAGCGTTTTTGACTCGCGTATTCGGAAAGTCTTGGGCGGCGACACGCCGCAAAAACGCAGCGTCTAATATCGAGGGACGGTCAAACATATTGCGGCATGATTAGCGCCAAAGGGCGCAAAAGCCACCGGAAAATATGAATTTCAATTGCACGATTAAATCGCTGGATTTGTGAAAATTCGGCGATAGGATGCATGTCGAGAGAGAGCTTGCTCCCCGGACCAACCCAGCCGTGGAGTGTGTCAAGACCGGCATCTTTAAGTGAGCAGCAAATGCCACAAGAGTGTCGGTTGAATAGGAGGAGAGAGAAATGCGTCGATTTAATCGTGTAATCACGGCTGCCTTATGCAGCACCATCTGCAGCGCAATGTTAGTGCCCGCAGCCTACGCCCAAACAGCCCAAGCCGAAGAAGACAGTGGTGACGAACCCATCATCGTTACGGCAACGTTGCGCGCAATGGATGTGCAAGACATTCCGCTGGCCGTGACCGCTGTTGCACCAGAGGCGTTGGAGCGCGAGGGCGTATCGGACATCAAAACGCTGTCTTCGATCTCACCAAGCTTCAACATTCAATCATCACAAACCGAGACGCAGGGCACATCAATCAAGATCCGCGGTGTCGGTACCACAGGAAATAATACCGGTCTTGAAAGCTCGGTCGGTGTCTTCATTGACGGCGTTTACCAGTCACGCCCCGGCGTTGCTTTGGGTGATCTGGTCGACCTTGAGCGCCTTGAAATTCTGCGTGGTCCTCAGGGCACGCTGTTCGGTCGCAACACCTCTGCTGGTGCATTGAATATCACGACAAAGCGGCCCAACCTGTCTGCAGTCGAAGGCTTTGCCAATGCATCATATGGCAACTACAACTTCATGAATGTGCAGGGCGGCGTTAGTGTTCCTCTTGCACAAGACGTTGCCGCAATTCGCTTGTCAGGCACATGGCGCAAGCGCGATGGGTTCCTGAAAAGCTCAACCGGCGCTGAAAGCAACAACCGCGACCGCTATCTTATTCGCGGCCAACTATATGTAGAGCCCAATGCAGATGTCAGCATCCGCATTGTCGGCGATTATTCCAAGGTCGACGAAAATTGCTGTGACGCGGTAATCGTTCGTGAAACCGAACTCGCGCCTTTCTCGGCATTCCATGGATTGGCTAATGACGGCGTCGTCGAATCTGGTCAGTCTGCACTTCAAAATCTGGCAACGAACAGCCAGACCTTTTTCAATGGCGCCAAACAATGGGGCATTTCCGGTGAACTCAAATGGGACTTCGGCGGCGCGAAGCTCACCTACATTGGGTCTTATCGTGACTTCAAAGCCAGTTCGACGGCCGAATCCGATTTCACGAGCCTGAGAATTTTCACGACAGGCGTCGGCGGCTCAATCCAGGCTCCGGGCGTTCTGCCCAATGGTGACCGGATTAAAACGTTCACGCAGGAACTCCGGTTGCAAGGTACCGCGTTCAATGACTCCCTCGATTGGTTGATTGGCGGTTTCTATTCAAAGGAAGACATCAAGGCGCAACAAACGATGTCGTTCGGCGCCGACTATCAAGCCGCAAACAGCGCGTTTAACTTTGCCAATGCAGCAGGCGTGAACCCGTTGTTTGCGCTTACGGCTTTGGGTTCTGGCGGCACAGCGGCGGCTCCAACGATTGGTGCGCCCGTCAATTCGAACAATTCTTTTGGCAATAACCTGTTTTCGCAAGACGCCAAAAGCTACTCGATTTTTACGCACAACGTTTTCAACGTAACCGATAAGCTGAGCCTGACAGTTGGCGCTCGCTATGTCTCTGAAACAAAGGACGCGTCATTCGATCAGTTGAGTGCAAGCAACGCTGCCTGCCAGGCGAGCGTCAACGGCGTACTGACAGGTCGCGTCCCCGGTGCGCTTGCGCCTGGACTGGTAGGCCTCAACTGCTTCCCGTTTGCGGTTCCGGTCAACCTGACTGCGCCGACTGTTGCTGGAGGCGGTTTGGCCAGCTCGAAACTGCCTTTGCCACGCGCATGGTCAAACCAATTTAAAGATGACGAAATCACCTACACAGGTCAGATTGGTTATAAGGCAAACGAAGATTTGCTGCTTTATGCCAGCTATAGCCACGGGTTTAAGTCTGGCGGATTCAACCTCGACCCGACCGCAGCCAACCTGACGAACTCTACTGCAGTTCTGACGACTGGCGCAGCGCCGGTTTATGCCGATCCACGGTTCAAATCGGAAAAGGTCAACCAGATTGAACTCGGCGTGAAAGCCACCTTTGGTCCGATAAAGGCAAACCTTGCCTTGTTCGATATGAAGATGAGCGATTTCCAGGTTCTCGAATTCACTGGCGTCCAGTTCCTGACTTTCAACGTCAATTCAGCACGTTCGACAGGCGCAGAACTTGAGCTGTTCGGAGACTTTGGCAATTATATGCGGGGTAATCTTGCGCTGACATATGCCGATGCACGTTACCCAAGCAATTGTGCAGATGGCGTTGCCCCTGCTGCACTGGGTTCGGTCGTTCGGCTATGCGGCCAAGACCTGACCAACGCACCGAAGGTCGCAGGTGTCATGGGTCTTACCTATGACGGTCCGCTCAACAGCTCAGGCTGGGGACTGCTCGTCAATGGCAGCGTGAACTATTCCGATAGCCGTACGACCCGTACGATTGATCTTGATACAAACAACCAGCTCATTCCGCTGGCACGGCAGGAAAACTACTTCAAGATGAACGCCCGCATCGGTCTTACGACGCCGGATGAGCGTTACACATTCGAGCTTTGGGGAACCAACCTGACCAACGAAATCACGCGTGGGGTTACTGCCAATACACCGCTTCGCGGTGGTGCTGGCACGCGCTCGCTGATCGGTTTCGTAGAAGAGCCACGCATGTATGGCTTGACCGTCCGCGCCAAGTTCTAAGGCTACACATAAACAAAAAGGGCGGCCTCCGCGTGGAGGTCGCCCTTTTTTGTGTCCTGCTTACTGATTTTACGCAGCAGCTTTATAAAGCGTCTCACCCTTGTCCGCCATGTCGCGGAAGCTTTTGGGTGGCGCAAAGCGATTGCCAAATTGCTGCGCCAAATTGTCGGCAGTACGAACAAAGTTCTCAAGGCCCACGGTGTCGATATAGCTCATGGGTCCGCCGGTATAGGGCGCAAAGCCCCAACCGAAGATTGCACCCAAGTCTGCGCTCTGCGGGTCTTTAACCACCTCTTCCTCAAAGCATTGCGCCGTGGCGATAAGCTGGATGTACAACAAACGCTGCTTCACTTCGTCAACCGAGGGTTGGACCTCGGCGAGTGGATAATGCTCTGCCATGCCCTGCCACAACCCAAGCCGTTCACCCTTGTCATCATAGTCATAGAAGCCAGAGCCAAAACGGCGACCCTTGCGGCCAAGCTTGATGACCATTAGTTCCATGAAGTCTTCGGTGCCGTTTGCCTGATACGCGTCGCCCAATTCCTTTTTGGTGGACTGCATCACGTCATAGCCAAGCTGCAACGTCGTTTCGTCGAGCAACGCCAGCGGGCCAATCGGCATGCCAAGCGACTTGGCGGCGTTCTCGATCAACGCTGGCTTCACACCCTCAGTCACCAGCTTCATCGCCTCGCCCATGTAAGGCGGGAATACGCGGTTGGTGAAGAAGCCGCGAACGTCCTTGACGACAATCGGGGTTTTCTTGATCTTGGCGTTATAATCAAACGCCGCAGCCATGGCGCGATCACCCGTCAATGCACCGGGTATGATTTCCAGCAACGGCATCTTTTCGACCGGCGAGAAGAAGTGCAGACCGACAAACAATTCGGGACGTGACGAATTTTTCGCAAGGCCAGTAATCGGCAATGTCGACGTATTCGACGCGAACACCACGTCGGGACCAATCACAGCTTCGGCCTTCTTAATAACGTCGGCCTTTACATCGGGACGTTCAAATACCGCCTCAATGATGAGATCAACATCCTTCAGATCGTCGTAGTTGTCCGTCGGCGTAATCCGCGCCATGAAGGCGTCGCCCGTTTCCTTGGACATCTTGCCACGGCTGACGGCCTTGTCGATGATCTTGCGGCTATAATCGACCGCCTTGTTAGCGTCTTCAAGGCTGCGGTCGAGAACCACGACATCCATGCCACCCTTGACAGTGACGTGCGTGATGCCTGAACCCATGAGGCCCCCACCAAGAACACCGACCTTTTTAATTTCAACTGGTGGCACGCCCGCTGGACGGCCAGCGCCCTTTTCCGCCGCCTGTTTGTTGATAAACAAAGTGCGGATCATGTTCTTGGCTTGGCTGCCCGAAAGCAGCTTCGTGAAATACTTAGATTCAACACGCAGCGCCGTATCGAACGGCAGGATCGAACCTTCGTACAAGCAGGACAAAATGGCCTTTATGGCGTCAAAATTGCCTTTGCTTTCCTTATGCGCCATTGCGTTCAGACCAACGAACAGCTGAACTGCGCGCGGGTCCATCGCCCCTGCACCGCCCGGGAATTTGAAATCCTTCTTGTCCCAAGGCGCAGTGACCTTCGGATTGGCCTTCACCCAAGCCTTGGCATTGGCGATCAGATCAGCAGCTGGCGCAACTTCGTGCACAAGACCCTGTGCCTTCGCCGTTGCCGGGTCGAGCGACTTGCCTTGGATAATCATCATCGCTGCATTCTGCAGACCAATGAGGCGCGGCGTCCGCTGTGTGCCGCCACCACCGGGAAGCAGACCGACCATCACTTCGGGCATGCCGAGCTGAATCTTTGGATTGTCGGCAACAACACGATAATGGCACGCGAGCGCGAGTTCCAAACCGCCGCCCAGTGCGAGACCGTTCAGCGCGCAGGCAACTGGCTTTGCTGACACCTTGCCGCTGCTCAGGTCCTTGGCGGATTGACCGCCGGATTCCATTTTGCGCAGCAATGCATTCAGCGCGAAAGCTTGTTCGAACGCTTCTTTGGTGCTGTTCGCCTTTGCGCCGCCCAGCATGGTCAGGTCAGCGCCCGCCAAGAAACCGGATTTCTTGCCCGATGTGATGACCGCGCCCTTTACGGCTTCGTTCGTGGTGAAATCTTCGACCCATTTGCCGAACTCTTCAATTAACGCGCCATTCCATACGTTCATGGATGCATCAGGAAGGTCGATCGTAAGAAGCGCAATGCCATCGGCGTCGATATCGACGGAGAAAGTTGTGTAAGTCATGTTTTCGTTCCCGATCAATTCACGCGTTCGATGATGGTTGCAGTGCCCATTCCGGCACCAATGCACAGCGTGGTGAGCGCAGTCGACTTGCCGGAACGCTCAAGCTCATCCAGCACCGTCCCGAGGATCATCGCACCTGTCGCACCAAGCGGATGTCCCATCGCAATGGCACCACCGTTGACGTTGATATCTGTATGGTCAACGCCCATCGCTTCCATGAAGCGCAGAACAACTGAAGCAAATGCTTCGTTCAATTCCCAGATACCGATGTCATCCATCTTTAAACCAAAGCGCTGAAGCAATTTCGGAATTGCGAACACGGGGCCAATGCCCATTTCGTCCGGTTCTGTGCCTGCAACCGCCATGCCGACGTAACGGCCAAGTGGGTTCAGACCCTTTTTCTCGGCAACCTTGGCTTCCATCAAGATGGATGCCGAAGAACCGTCGGACAATTGGCTGGCGTTACCGGCAGTGATGGTCATGTCAGGGCCAAGAACAGGCTGAAGCCCTTGAAGACCGGCAAGCTGCGTATCAGCGCGATTGCCTTCGTCCTTGGCAATGGTCACTTCCTTCTGGCTGACTTCGCCCGTTTCCTTGTTCACGACATTCATTATCGTGGTTACGGGCACGATTTCGGCATCGAAATAACCGGCTGCTTGGCCCGCTGCGGTACGCTGCTGTGATTGCAGGGCGTATTCGTCCATCGCATCGCGGCTGATGTTATAGCGCTTCGCAACGACTTCCGCGGTTTGAAGCATCGGCATGTAAATCGAATTGTGCATGGCGACCAATTCAGGATCGGCCTGAACGCGCATTTCTTTGGTTTGCACCAGCGAGATGGAGTCCTGACCACCGGCTGCCATCACATCGACATTGTCGACGATGATTTGCTTTGCTGCAGTGGCAATGGACATCAGACCTGATGAACATTGGCGATCCATTGTCATGCCAGAAACAGAAATCGGCAGGCCAGCGCGCAACGCAACCTGACGTGCAAGATTGCCGCCCTGCGTACCTTGCTGAAGCGCCGAGCCCCAAAGGACGTCGTCAATTTCGCCGCCTTCAATACCGGCGCGCTCGACGGCGGCTTTCAGCGAGTAGCTGCCGAGCGTTGGCCCGAGCGTTGCGTTAAATCCGCCGCGATAGGCTTTGCCGATGGCGGTACGGGCGGTTGATACGATTACTGCGTCACGCATGGAAATGGTTCCTTGAATTGAAAATTATACGAAAAACTGGCTGATCCATTCAGCCTGAAGTGCTGGTTTGTCTTCACCCTCAATCTCGACCGTGAATTCCAGCGTCTGTTGCCATTGGCCAGGACGTTTTTCAACGAGTTCAAGAAGTTTGAAATGACCGCGTACGCGCTTGCCCGAACGGACAGGCGCCAGGAAACGAGTCTTGTTACCACCATAATTGACGCCCATTTTGACGCCCTCAATCTTCGGGCAATCGGACTTTGCGCTGAGCACGGGGAAGAGCGACAAGGTCAAAAATCCATGCGCGATGGTGCCACCAAAGGGCGTCATCTTTGCCATCTCTTCATTAATATGGATGAACTGATGGTCACCGGTTGCGTCAGCGAATTTGTTGATCATGTCCTGATCAACCAAAATCCATTCGGAAGTGCCGATTTTTTCGCCGACCTTAGTCGCGAATTCTGCTGGGGTAATAGTGGTCATGGTTGCCTCTCCTGCAAACTATTTGGACGCACCGTGGCGGTTTCGAACGTCCAATACAAGCCCCGGCGATTTGCCGTTACGGCAAGCTTGTGCCCCCGCAACCCAACATCCCCGAATCAGGCTTTGGGCGCTGGAACGGGCGC